>CALLPS010000107.1 GCA_938015355.1 uncultured Pleurocapsa sp. | reverse complement strand
AGGGAGTTACACAACCCTGAACAATCAATCTTGCACATACCGTTTTTTCGGAATAAATAATGACAAAGACTACCTCGGCAGTTAAGGCTTTTATATCCGAGCATGACTGTGATCCTCTAGAGTATCAAAACTTGGATAACGCCGTAGAAGCCATTTGTTGTAATGAGCAATTTAGAAACTTGTTACTTTCATTAATTAACAGTCCTGCTTTCTCTGAAGAATTAGGAGTAGAGTTTGCTGTAGCGAACGCAGTTAAGGGATTATCCTCCTGCCGCAAGCTTCGGAGTTCTCTCAATCTCTCTTTGAGTAACTTCTTTGGTTTACTAGCTGAACTGTTTTCTGCTTTTGATGAAGCTACGGGAAAAGAGTGGTATACATTTGCCAATAGAATACACTCCGAATCATTGGGCAAAACCAAACTCTTAGATCTCCTGTTAGATAGTACAGAGCGAGACTTTTATCAAGATTTAGCAGTACACCTGGTAGAAGAAAATCCTCATGCGATCTACCCTACTTCCAATTACCGTGAAAGCCGTGGCTATGTAGAAAGTACCGCAGATGATCAAACCATCGAAGCAGTAGTAAGATCTAGCACGTTCACTTCTGTTCGAGTTGTCGATAACTCCCTCAATCCTGAGGAATTAATGTTGCGGGATGCCTATATTTCCCATGGACGCTGTGTCTGTTTAGTGGATCAAAATGTCGAGGGTTACTTTGGGGAACAGCTTGAACACTATTTTGATTATCATGAAATTAAGCTAGAAAAGCTGGTCTATCGAGCAATGGAAGTAGACAAAGGAATCCATACCGTTGAGAAAATGCTCGGCGACTTTAAAAATCTAGGAGTATCTCGCAACGAACCCGTGTTAATCGTCGGTGGCGGTGTCCTAGCGGATACTGGTGGACTTGCTTGCGCTCTGTATCATCGCAATACACCCTACATCATGCTTTCTACTTCAATCGTGGCTGGTATCGATGCTGGTCCATCTCCACGAACTTGTTGTGATGGCTTTGGCTATAAAAACCTATTTGGAGCTTATCATCCACCTGTATTATCAATTACAGATCGCTATTTCTTCAGAACCTTAAGAGAAGGATGGTTGCGTCACGGCATCATTGAAATCATCAAAATGGCAGTGACCAAAGATGCCGAATTGTTTAACTATATGGAGCAAGCTGGACCTCAGCTCATTGAAACTCGCTTTGGTACTATGAACTGTGAGCCTGAGTCAGAAATCAATGACCTATCTCAAAAGATCTTGGGAGCCGCTCTACGGAGCTATGTAGCTGCCGAATACGATAATATGTACGAGACTCATCAATGTCGTCCCCATGCCTATGGACATACTTGGTCACCTGGGTTCGAGATTGAAGCTGGCTTACTACACGGGCATGCTGTCTCTATCGGTATGGGCTTTGGAGCTTATCTAAGCTATCGAATGAATTGGATTAATCAGGAAAAGTTTGAGAGAATTATGCGTCTAATTAGTTCTTTTGGCTTAAGCCTATGGCATGACATTATGTCAAAAACAGATACCCTTTGGGCATCTCAACAAAAAATATTTGAAAAACGAGGTGGTAACTTAGCGGCACCATTACCTAAAGGTGAAATTGGTCAGTGTGGCTATTTAAACTCTCTGACTCGTGAAGAGTTAGATCAGGCAGTTGTCGAGTACCAAGAAATCTGTAATTCTTATCCTAGAAGAGGTTTGGGAATTGAACCTCATTGCAGTGATGTCGGGCTCGAAGATCCATCTACGGTGGCTCACGCACCCATAACATCGACGACTGCCTCGGAACAAGAACTGTCTGCCGTATAAAAATATAGCGTTGCTGATTTTAAGACCGAGAAGTAATCTGCTATTAGTTATTTAGTTATTAGTTTCTCGATAGGTCAGCTTAATTGTTGAGATAATAAATCCATACCAAACTTCAGCAACGCCTAAATTAACAATTTTGTCCCATAGATTGTATGTAAAGTAGATAGGCAAAATAATCTATCTTAAAGGATACTCCCATTCGAGGGCGACGCGACGTTAGAAGCTAATCCCCAATCCCTAACCCCTAATCCCTAGCAAAAACCATTTTATATTTAATTACACCCTCCTACTTATATGTCTATGTCCATAGAAGTATTTGACTTTGTGATTCCGCTTTATCGTGTGCGCTGGAATACTCGTGCCGTTTTAGAGGCAATCACTACTCACTATCGACCGAGATCAATTCATGTTGTTGCTCCCGCCCTCCAGGTGTCTAAACTTAGGCAGGAATCTCAGAATTGGCAGATCTCTACTCTATATCTGCATGAAGAAGAAACCTTTTTTAATGATGATGATTTAACGAAGGAAAAAATTTGTGCTGAACTAGACTTAGGACAGTCTTTATATACTCCTGGTTGGTTTTATCAACAGCTCTTAAAATTAGGAGCGTTTGTTGGGATCGAAAACCTAAGTGAGTGGTATGTTGTTTGGGATAGTGATCTGCTTCCTGTAGATGCCTGGGCTTTAATTAATCAGGAAGAACAAAGTGTGCAACATTCCTTTGCTCTACTCCAGCATAATGGCTGGGGGAATAGCACCATTGTCTCTAAATGGGGTAAGTGGATTGATTCTGTACTAGGAGTTGCCCCTCTAACAAACCATGAAGGAACTTTCGTTCCTCATCATATGTGGTTTAAACAAGAGCATCTCCAATCATTTGCTCATCAGGTGAATCAATACTATCAATCAGACTTACACTGGCTATTATTGATGATGCGCTCGGCAAATGAATTTGGAACTTTTAGCGAATATTGGTCTTATGTATCCTGGGTCGCGGCTCAAGCCCCTGAAGATCTCTCTTTCTATCCCTATGAAAACTATGGAGTAACCTCGGAACGGTTCTTTGACGATGGGACAGGTCTATTCTCCGAGGCTCTGCGACAGCAACTTAAACTGACTGAGGTTAAATATGATTTTTCTCCTGCTTATGCAGACATAAAATCTTTTATCAAAACAAGATATGGTTCCGATCCTCTTCCCTCTTCTTTGTCTTTTGAAAGTAGTCCTCGACACCTTAAAAAAGATGGACAAAATATGCACATTGAAGAATTGCGATCGCGTTGGAATCCTAGAAATACAAGAGAAATTCAACCGACATCAGTTTCAAACTAAATGCGGTTGATTTATAGAACTTGTCTATAGTACTTTGTGGGTATGAGAATGCTGTTTGACATTATCTTCGGTACTTACTGCCCGAGAAGTATTTAATACTCTTTTTCTTTCTAAAGAATAGTTAAAGTCTTGTTTGACTGTGCCAAAGGGAATGTGTTCTTTAGCTTCAGGACGACTCTTATAGGTACGCGCGGCGGCGGCTACTCTTTCGGCAAAGCGATCGCACAAATTAATTTCGCCATCTGCCTGTAAATCACTGGGTATTTGTACGGTATCTTCTTGGAATATTTCTCCCAAGGTTTTGGAACAAGCAGACTTATAGGAGGTCGGAACACCTTTAAGTAAAGCTTCTAGGGAAGCAGAGGGAATTGGTTCTAAAACTGTTAACTGCTCAATTTCCCCTTCTTCTCTCACAAAACAAGTTGCCAAACCCAAGACACAGTAATCTTCTGCGGATAAATCAGTTGCTTGAGCAAATAAAGCTGTATCAGTCATAATTATTAAATTTTTAAAAACCTATGTTTAAAACCATTATCTAGCTAATTTTAATAGCCGATATCTAGAAAATGTAATGTAAAACAGGATCAGATTCATCCGTACTCTGACAAATTGTGATGAAAACAAATATTTACTATCAAGTTTGATACAAAATGAAAAATTAATTTACTTAAATCTCAATATTAATTTACGTAATTCTGTGGAAGACATTTTGCAATTTTTTCGTCATTATGCTCTTTATGAAGAATCAAAAACTTGAACTTTAGGAATTAACATCATCATCAGACAGTTAAATTGGTGACACATTTGAGTTCTCTGAGCCTTTGGACAAGATAGTAAAGTAGCATAGACAAGGTTTAATTGATGCCATGAAAACTGATTTTAATAGTCAAATTAATTCCCAATCAATACCAACATTATTATCTACATCGGATCAATTGATGAAAGCATCATTTGATTATTGCGACTTCTCAAAATCAGAAAACTTAACCCCAGAACAACAGTTACGAAGTTGTGTCAAAGTCAAAGCTGCTCAAGGAAACTATATCGTTGCGATCGCCCTTCTTGATCAGCTAATTACCTTGCGTCCTGACAATGCCAACGATTACAATAATCGTGGATTAATGCACTTTCGTAATAATCAAATTATCGAAGCTTTTTGTGATTTGTCTCAGGCATTAGCTATTAATCCTAGTTTGGATAGTGCTTATAATAATCGAGCTAATTGTTATGCTGCCCAAGGAGATATTGCTGAAGCGATCGCTGATTATGACATTGCTTTAGATCTTAATCCTGCCAACATTCGAGCTTGGATTAACCAGGGAATTTCCTTTAGAGAATTGGAAATGTATGAGTTGGCTTTAGAAAATTTTGATATTACCCTAATCATTGGCGACTCCCTACAAGAAAGAAGTTATGCCGAGCGAGGTAGAACTTATCATCTACAAGGAGATTGGAATTGTGCTGTGGCAGATTATCAAATAGCCTTACAATTATTAGCAAACAAACCAGCTTTAGCTAGTTATGAGCAGAAGGTTCAAACTTGCTTAAATCAATTGCTGTATCCCATGATTACTGATCACTAATTATTTCTGGTAACTGCTCACTGCTCACTATCTTCTTCTAGCCAATAAATACGACTTTGATTGGGAGAAGTTAAAGTGCTATACCGCTCCATTAAACTTTGAGTGCGATGAGGATCAAAATTATAGTTAAGTTGTTCCCTTAATTTGCCCACTCTAGCATCAGTTTCTTGTACCTGAATTCTTAATTCCTCTAGCTTTGCTTGTTGAGTCAAATGGTAGGGGAGGAGTCTGAAAAGAGAAGCGATCGCTCCAATAGCAATTGCCCAGCTTAAAATGAGCTTGAGGCTAATCTCAGCCGTGATACCTCGATAAGGATGATGCCGTTTAGCAGCATGGTGACGAACTTTTTTAGGTGTTTTTCTGCCAGAATTCATAATTTGAATTGCACCTAACTAAATGAAGAACTCCAGATTAGCAACATTGAACAATAATTGCCAACCTGAAGTCTCTTTTGAGTACTCCAACTTTTAATAGTTGAGGTTATGCCATCTATTTATATAGCTCTAGAGATAGGCGCATTGCCATAAAGCCAGCAAATAAAGCAACTAAAAGTGCTACAAGAATTTGAGTTTCTGATATAGCCATAGTGAATGGTTCTCCTTATAGTCTGATTCGGATAATAAGATATTCCCTTCCCAATTTGCGTCATAATTGACCCCAGAAGAAACATCTTGTAACAAAATACAACATAATTATCCAAGAATCCCCTTATTTTATCCTCGCCAGTATAGAGAACAGCGCTAGTTTTCCGAGTCAATTGTTGAATTTCTCAAAAGCTGTAAGCCAATAGCCTTAAGCTCTAAGAAGAGCAATTTGAAGCTTATAGCTTGTAGCTGGGGCTTCGCCCCTTTATCGCTTTGGTTTGGGGGCGATCGCGGAAGCTTCAGCAGTTCTCTCCAAAGTGTCAGAGACTCTCTGCACCTGCGAAATATTAGTGTGTCGAGTCCCTTGGTTTTTTTGAGATAAAATGTCTAGAGGGAACCGATAACATCTCTTCTCAGTCTAAATAGACAATAACTAAATATTTCTAGAGAAGATGAGCAAAATCTTAGCTTGTTCACAAGCTAGTGCGACAGATACAGAATCGGAAATAGGAACAATCACAGAACAAGAATTAATCTGGCTCTGCCAGCAAGGCGATCGCGCTTGTTTTCGGTTACTTTATCAGCGCTATCAACACAGGGTGCGCTCAACTCTCTATCAGTTATGTGGTTCAGCTTCATTAGATGACTTAGTACAAGAAGTTTTTCTCAAAGCATGGAAAGGACTTCCCAAACTGAGAACAGCAAAATATTTTTCTACGTGGCTGTATCGGATTAGCTGGAATGTGGCAACAGACCAACGACGTAAATTAGCCAGAGGTCAAGAAAGAACGAGTATTAATATTCATGAAGCAAAATCTGGGGAGAAAGAACCACTAAACTATGGCAAGTTAACTGATTCTCAAGCAGCACCAGATTTGATGCATCTACATTACCAAGACATCGTACAGAGAGGCTTAAGTAATCTGAGCTTCGATCATCGTGCAGTTTTGGTATTGCACGATTTGGAAGACTTACCCCAAAAACAAGTAGCAGAGATTCTCAATGTGCCTGTGGGAACTGTTAAATCTCGTCTGTTTCATGCCAGAAATTCCTTAAAAAAATTTCTTGAGCAACAAGGGATATCGCTTTAAAATCTATTAGTTTATTCATGAAGACCATGACCAATCTCAATAACGATCACCAGAACAATTTCGTCGGTTTTCTGCGACATAATAAGCCTGTCCCTCCTAGCTCTCATCCCAATTTAGAACAGGAATTATTTGATTCCTTGGAACCACAGAGCAAGAGCCGAAAAAGCTACTCCAAAGCGGCATGGACTATGCCTAAAACAATTAAGCTCCAAGCTGGTCGTAAACTAGGTGATGCTTGTCCAAAGATGTCTGCCCCCGCAAAGTTTATCGCTACAGGTTTCTTGTTTACTTCCGTCAGCTTCGGTTTAAAAACGCCTCAAGTTGCTTTAGAACCAAAAGATTTAGAAAACTTTTTAGTTAGAAACTGGAAAAATACCTTAGATAATAATAGCTATACTTCGGCGAAAGAAACGGAAGCATATTGGTTATTACCAACTGTTTCTGAACCACAACAACCTGTTTTTTCTGTATCTGCACAATAGATAAATATCTATTTTTAAATCAAAATATATCTTGTTTCCTGAATTATATTAATGATTTTTCAAGCTTTAGTCAGAAGAAGACCATATTTACTAACTTTCGTCACCATAATCTTTTCCATTATTTGTAGCCTACCTGTTGTTGCAGGTTCTTCCTTATCTGGTCTTAAGAGTCATATCCCTAATCTAAGAAGAGGGGCAATTGTTGTCGAACAGCCTTTGCCTTTGCCTTTGACTGTAGCCCAACATAAACAGTCTTTTGGCTTATTTCAACAGCTAAATTTAACAGCAGAACAACAACAGCAAATAAAAAGAATTCACACTCGATATCGGCAAGAAATATTGCAAAAAAGAAACAGCATTGCTAAATTACAACAGCAGCTATCAGACATGATGGTGGGAACAGAACCAGTTGAATTGCTTAGGACAAAAAATCAACAGTTGAATATCTTACACCAGGAGATAGGAACACTACGTTTTGAAAGCATGTTAGCTACCAGAGAAATATTGACTCCTCAGCAGAGAGAGAAGTTCAGAGAGCTAGTCAATTCAAGATTGACTAACGATTGAAGCAGCAATCTAGTTAAATATATGATAAATTGAATATTGCCAAGAGTTAAGATAGTATACGCGGTGCTGATAAACTCGTATGATTTTAGCTCAATCTGCGGATGTGGTGGAATTGGTAGACACGCACGCTTGAGGGGCGTGTGGCTCACGCCTTGCGAGTTCGATTCTCGCCATCCGCATGCCTTCGGCTTCTTTATGGGGCAAGACTTTCACTCGCAAAATGTGAATAGACCAATTAGCAACAACACCTCCTCACGGTATCCGTGATAGACAAGGGCACAACATCAACTAAAAGGCTTAAAGCCTATAGCTTAGAGCTTAAAGCTTGTTTGATAATAAAGCGATCGCTTTAGCTACTAAATTGTTTCCTAATGATAGTCTTACTCAGTAATTTTCAACTCATCCTTATTCCAAAATGCACCCCCCAGAGCAGAATATTCCACACCTTCAATTTTGTTACGCACTGCCCCGAGAGCTTTCGGATTAACGAGATAAATAAACGGTAAGTTATCCGATACTAGTTGTTGAATTTCAGCGTAGATAGCCTTGCGCTTCTCTTCATCTAACTCTCTTGCACCTTGGACAAATAAGCGATCGATCTTTTCTTCCCATGGGCTAATTGTCCTGCCGACTATTGGCTGTTGTCCAGGAGCAGGTTTTTGATTGAACATGTGCAAATTACCATCGGTAAACCAGACATTTGCGCCATTATTAGGTTCATTGCCTCCAGTTAAACCCAGAAGAATACATTCCCA
>CALLPS010000106.1 GCA_938015355.1 uncultured Pleurocapsa sp. | reverse complement strand
CCAGTTTTGGCACAACAACTTGCTCATCGCATTCTCAATCGCCTTAACGTCGGTTAATTATTGGTTCATTACTTTTGTTTGCAACTAATAGTGAATTATATTGGTTGATATAAAACGTTTTAAGCTCTTCTCTCATTACTCATTACTCCTTACTCCTTACTCCTTACTCCTTACTCGTAATATGCCATCAAACGCGAACTCTCAACAAATAGCAACCTTTGGTGCAGGATGTTTTTGGAAAACAGAACATGAATTTATGAGAGTGCCAGGAGTAACTAAAACTTCTGTGGGATATATGGGAGGGGATTTTGCTAACCCTTCATACCTAGACGTAGTAGCGAGAATTACTGGTCACGCAGAAGTCGCTCAAATTGAATATAATCCAAATATTATTAGCTATGACGAGTTATTAGATATTTTCTGGCAGATGCACGATCCAACTAGTCTTAATCGCCAGGGTGCAGATAGGGGAGAACAATATCGCTCGGTAATTTTTTATCACACTTCACAGCAAGAGCAAATTGCCCGCCAATCCAAACTACGGCTACAACAGTCTGGTAGATATGATCAAGATATCGTAACGAAAATTATGCCTGGGAAAGATTACTATCTCGCTACCGAAGAACATCAGCAATACTTTGCCAAATCAAAAAGCTTATAGTTAAAGCCTTATGATAATAAGAATTTCCTGACCATACCCTTTAAATATTCAGGGACAGTCAGGAAACACATTATTTATATTTTACTTCTTAAGAGTTAATTTAACTCTTGACTTATATCTAGTCAGTTATGTCACCTAATAAGTTAGCTGCTTTTTCTCTAAAGGAAGTTGCATCAGCTTCTTCAGGAGTGATCATTTTACCTTTGTCGGCACCACCTTGTACTGCATTTAATCCTTTGCTAGCCTCTTTGGTTACTTCTTTCATCCCACGAGGATTAGAACGGGCGACATTATCTGTTTTAGCTTGAATTTTATTGAGACTGACTTCCCCATCTGTTGTTCTACTAGTTGCAGCTTGAGCAGGACTAATAGCAGAAGTAAATAATAATCCACAGACTAATACTGTTAATACTAAATGAATGGAAGATTTTAACCAGTTGTTTAATTTGTTGAATAGCATATGCTCTCCTCAATAATTTCTTAATTACTTATATTAATAACTAAAATCGTAATGCTTTCATATCTAACTAAAGATATAAAATATTAATCTACGCACCTCAATCTTTAGATATATATGATAAAAAAAGAGATAGCTATCGATTATTTAAATGTAAAAATTTACTGAAAATCGAGCTACAAAGAAAGTCTATCTTAGGTTTAATCGGACTTTATATCAGTAGCTAGATTAAATTTTTTAGATAATCTTATTGAATTGAGTATAAGAAGTTAAAGAGAAAATCATGAATAAACAAACAGACAATAAAATACATAAAACTAATAGTAGCGACGAAGCATTTCGCACTGTCAATGAAGGAGATATAATCGATGATTCTAAATCTTTAGCCGAAAAGAAAGAACAAGTTGCAGTTGATAGTTGGGATATTGCTGGTCATGTAAAAGTTCCTACTTATTTTCCTGTAGAAGACGAAACAGGTGAGGAGCAAGTATTGCACCACGTTAAAGATGCCGAAGAAATTTCCGATGTCATTCGTCAAGCTAGGGTTGATGAGTCAGGCGATCGCCAGTGGTAATTACTTAAGTTAAGCATTGATATACAGTTTCTATAATATTAGATTGCCTAAATCTTTTCTAGGAATTATGCTCTTTGGTCAAGAAAGAGGTTGTAGTTGAGCACCGCGAATTAGATCCTTTAGATCGTAACGCTATACACAGTCGTTAATCAATACAGAGGTTAATTAATCAAGGAGGGCAAGGTTTTTGTCCTCCTTTTACTTTTTAATGAAATAATGAAATATTTATTTACTTCGACTTAAGATAGATGACAATAAACTCAATCTACTCTAGGGTGAAATGTTAATAAGTAAATTAAAAAATGGTTATCTAAAAAAATGGTACCTTTAAAAGACGAGAACCCCGTTAAAATCACCCCCTATATTACTTATATTTTAATTGCAGTCAATATCTTGGCTTTCGGTTATGAACTAAGTTTAAATCCTAATCAATTAAATGCCTTTTTTCATCTATTCGCAATTGTTCCCAGGGAATTAACAGCCAGCTTTAGTGGTATTTCCACCCATCAAGGTATACCAGAATTAAGCACCCTGATTACCTCTCAATTTCTTCATGCGGGTTTTGCTCATGTGGGCTTTAATATGCTGTTTCTCTACATCTTTGGCAACAATATTGAAGAACAATTAGGAAGCACCAAATATCTATTCTTCTATCTTACCTGTGGTGTCTTGGCTGGATTATCCCAATGGTTTTTCTCTAGTATGTCTAATGTACCTTCCTTAGGGGCTAGTGGAGCGATCGCAGGAGTTATGGGAGCATATATTTTAAAGTTTCCTCAAGCTAAAATTGTGACTCTTGTACCATTGGGTTTTTTCTTTCCTCTATTTAGAATTCCCGCAATCTATTTCTTGGGTTTCTGGTTTTTACAACAAGCTTTCAATGGTGTCGCGTCTTTTGAAGTTCAAGCTAGTGTCGGTATGGAAAGCGGTGGGGTAGCTTACTGGGCGCACGCGGGAGGTTTTATTTTTGGCGCAATTTTAGGACCGATTCTAGGACTTTTTGCTAACGAAGATCAAAAGCAGCAAACTATTGATTATTAATCCATAGATAGATAGATAAAAATTAGCTTCTAATTGAATAAACTTAAGAATAAAAACTATGTTTAATAATAATGGAAACCTTAGCTAGATTCGGTTATGTTGCCAAGGGTTTTGTTTACGGTGCGATCGGCATTTTAGCATTACTAACGGCATTTAATGCTGGGGGAGAAACTACTGGCACCACAGGGGCTTTACATGCGATCGCAGCCCAACCTTTCGGACAAATATTACTGGCTTTAATTGCCTTTGGTTTAGTTGGATATGTTCTCTGGAGATTAATTCAAGCGATCGCTGATCCTGGAAACATTGGTAAAGATACTAAAGGAATTTTGACTCGCTTGGGCTATTTTTTTAGCGGAATTGTCTACGCTGGAGTTGCTACTAATGCAGCTTTCTTAGCTATTGGATCTAGTAGTAGCGAGGGAAAATCTAAACAAGATTGGACAGCAATAGTTTTGGCGCAACCTTTCGGTAGATGGTTGGTGGGAATAGCTGGGGCAGTGACTATCGGTATTGGTTTTTGGCGAATTTATCAAGCTTACAAAACAAAATTTCGTCAACAATTAAATCTTAATGAACTGAGTTTACAGCAGAAAAATTTCCTAGTTAATATTAGTCGTATTGGCATAGGTGCAAGAGGTATAGTTTTTGTAATGATTGGCTTTTTTATTCTCCAAGCTGCCCATCAATATAATCCAGAAAAAGTCAGAGGATTGGATGGAGCATTATTCACTTTAACTCAGCAACCTTTTGGTAAACTTTTACTGGCTATGATGGCATTGGGTTTGATTTCTTATGCAGTTTATCTTTTGATGCAAGCTCGCTATAGTCGCATTAAAACCAGTTGAATTTGATTAACAATTAATAATTGTAGTTTAACTGACAAGAATATAAGAAGCATCTGCATATTCCTGGCGGCAACGTATCGAGCTGAGGAAATACAGAAAATTATGGACTCAGCAGTAGGGCATGACTGATACTAAATCCGTTTTGTTGCTTGTTACTTAAAAAATTAAGTAATGAGTAACGAGTCCTAAAGGATACCGCTCCGCATATAACGAGTAATAGTTATTCTGAATTTCATGGAAAAACTATTATGAATAAATTAAACACCACCAAAGCCCAAGCGGATTTAGTATGACATATTGCTCTGGACTAGTGGAAAACTGATCAATCAACTCATTGACCGCCTCAAACATCAGAGAAATGAGAACAAGATGATACTCATGGGTTTGGTTGGGGGAATAAAGCGATCGCCTTAAAAGGTAGAAGAAATATAAACAGTTGTCAGGCAATTTCTGCTTGATATAAATGTATAGTAATATACCTAAAAAATGAATGTGCTTATTCTGAACAAAATTAATTTATATTTGACAGATCGAGTTCTTTATTTTCTTCTCATAATCAAGTTAAAATCAGCTATTTTTATCATAAACAATTATGAGATTAATTAGATGACAGATAGAGCCGAAAGTATTCCTAGTAAAGAGTAAACTGTCATTTAACATGAACATTTAACGCTGATTAAATCTGAGTTTTTTATTGTCTTTTGTAACATTTTTTGGGGATCGCTTATTTTACTTAATTTTCTTGACACTTCTGTTAGGGTTTAAGAGAAATCAAAAAAAGAGGTTCAAATTATGACTTTATCTCCAAGTGCGATCGTTTTAATTACTGTTATAATCACAGGTTATTTAGCAGCAGTAAGTATAGGCACCTGGGCTTATTTTGCCAATGAGAAAGAATAGTGACCAGAGAGTTTTTTCTCACTAGTTTCTCAGGGTAAGTACCAAATCAATTTGTAATTTCATTAACAGCAAAATATTTCAGGTATTTATTGACATTGTAGAAAGTTTTTAGTGAAGGTTAAACCTATGGATATAAAAGATAAAACAGCTTTAGTTACAGGTGCTTCTCGTGGCATTGGTAGAGCCATCTCCATTGAATTAGCTACACAAGGAATTAAACATTTAATCTTAGTAGCTAGGGATCGCCAGAAACTAGAGGAAGTGGCAACAGAAATTGAAATAATAGGAGCTTCTGTTAGTACCTTATCCTTAGATCTAACGCAATTATCTTCCATTAATATTGCGATCGCTCAGGCATGGAGCACTCATAGACCAATTCATTTACTAGTAAATTGTGCAGGAGTGGCACACCAGTCAACATTCTTAAATAGCCAAACTGCCAAAGTTGAAGAAGAAATTTCCCTTAACTTAGTGGGCATGATGAACATCACCCGCCTATTGGCGAAACGCATGGCAAGTCAAAAAGAAGGCACAATTGTCAATGTTTCTAGCTTGATGGGAAAAGTGGCAGCACCTACTATGTCTACTTATTCAGCAACTAAATTCGCGATAATTGGTTTTACCCAAGCTCTGCGAAGTGAGTTGGCAGAACATAATATTAAAGTTATTGCTCTAATGCCAACTCTAACTGATACGGAGATGGCACGCAATCTCAAATTATTTCGTTGGGTGATGCCGATGACTGCTGAAAAAGTTGCTCAAACTTTGGTTTCAGGACTACACAAAAATAGGAGTGAAATTTTAGTAGGATGGCAGAGTTATCTGGCAGTATTGTGTCAACGTATCTTTCCTCAGTTATTGCAGTTCATTATGAGGTTGTCGGCACCAACAGTATCTTCTCTAGCTCTAGCCCAAGAAAATAGGAAATAGGATAGATGAAATAAAGGAGCGATCGCAAATTTTAAATGCTCTCTTTAAATGCTCTCTTTAATATATTCATCGTTTTCCTTATAGGTAGATAGTAGTCTACCAAGTTTGAATTGAGGGGTTGAGATGAGACAAGGAGGACAAGGAAGACAAGGAAGGGAGAAAATTTAATCATGACATTCCCCAAAACAAAGTTGACACTCTAATAGGGATAGTCTCTGTAATTATCGTTCCATGTATTCAATATAGGAGGTAATAATGTCAAAACTGAAAACAGGTAATGATCGTATAGTTTCAATAGACCAACTACAAGAAAAATATCAACAGCACCCCAGTATGCATCGTGTAAATGCGTTGAAAGATCAACTCAAACAAGAAAAACTGGAAGATAAGATCTTTTATCAATCCATTAAAGAGAAGAAAGCTAATCACAAATAACAAGTCTGACGCTTGACAAAGGAGTATCGTTAAGCGTCAGTTGAGTCAGAACTTATTGTCTTATTTATTGTCTGGTCGATTTTTCTATTTATCTAATAAATTGCAAAATATAGCCAACCTACCCAAAACGCCATATGAAGTGTAACGATTGTCCAAAACGCAATTTGATATGAACTCTTGATATTTTTGTGGCGTAATCTTTTTTGAGCTATAAATCCACCCCACCAGCCACCAGTAAGTTCGCACAGATGAAGCATATTCTCGGAGATTCTCCAGTCTCCACGTTTTGCACGAGACTTATCTTCAGCGTATAGAAAAAAAGTCAATAGACTCATTATAGGATAAAGAACAAGTGGAATAGGATTGCTAGTAATCCAGGAACAATGGAGAGATCCCGTTATAGGAAGAATAGATAATAGTAACGCCTCCAATTTGGGAAAAGGATACTTCTTAATACGACCTGATGGGACGCTCTCACTTAAAGATTTAGATAATGAACTTGGTTTATTGCTTACACCTAAAATAGAGGCATTACAAGCACGAAGTTTGTCATTTTCAGCGACTACATGATAGTAAATTGTATCCCCTACTTGTGGACGGCGAGTCGAATTTTTAAGTTCAGAAATATGTAAAAAAACTTCTTCATTTCCATCTTCTGATTTAATGAAGCCAAATCCTCGTTCGTCTTTCCATTTTTTGAGTTTACCTTTATGCAAACTAAATTCCTTTAATTGCTTATAGATCTATATTTTAAATCTGAGTCAAGTCTAAATTTTTGGGGATATTGCTCAATCATAAATGACAATTTTTTAAGAGTCAATTATTATTGTTTTCTATTATCAATTAAACTACTTGGCTGTAACTCATCTAAAATCATAAATCGGATATGGTTTAAAGATAATTCACCGATAGAAGCGGTTTCTTTCTCGATCTTAACTCCACCGCTAGTAATAACTTCAAAAGCAGTATCCTTTGCCATCTCCGCATGATACCAAGACAGTCCCATAAAAAAGCGAGTCGGATAGGGCCCTCCTTCAAAAAGGTCATCAGGATTTGATTCCATGGGTAGCCAGCCGTAATCAGGAAGATAAAACTCCATCCAAACGTGGTTATAGTCAGGCTGTAAGGGAATATTTTTCTTAAGAGGATCATTAGGACACTTATATCTGCCGACAGTACGACAGGCAATACCATTAAGACGACACAATGCCAGAAGTAATCCCAAGTATTCCCCACAGGAGCCTACCCCCCGTTTCAAAACAATATCAGGGGTATCAATATGGGGTTTGATACCATAGGCTAATTTATCATAGACATAGTTGCGAATACTGTAGACTTGGCGCAACAAATTGGTTTCCGAGCCGACAGCAGAGATCGCCGCCTGACGAATAATCTCGGTATCCATTGCCAGGTTGTCGTTATCCTTCAGATACTTTTGTTTAAATTCCTCACTAAGGGAAGAAATCTTCTCGCAATGATGGGGTTTAATTTGATATTTAATACTCCAGACTTCTAAGATTGCCTTCCAGCCAAAAACATAACGCTGTTCAGAATTGAAGTTATCCAACTTAAAAATAGCAATACGCTGTCCATCTTTCACTTCTTCCGTAAAAGGTAGTCCGATGGCAGTAACCTGTCTAATGTGCTGTCGATCCGTCTGTGCAGGTAAAGCAATGCGCCATTCCAAATCTTTGATCTCTACGGGATCTAAAGGGGAAATCTCCTCGGTGTAGCACATCTCCACTAAGTAGCCATTAGAAAGAGCATAGTTGCCCTGACGATGGTAGTGAAAATACAGGGGATGAATAAAAGTGCGATCGCGATATTGTAATTCGTAGTTGGGTTCAGCATTGGGATTATCTCGAATATAGACTTCCCGATCTGCATAGGCAACATATAAAGTCTCTTGACCTTGACTATCAAGATTAAAAGCTAATCCCGTCGGGGAGGCAAAGGGAGTCAACACACTAAAGATAGTTTCTCCTGTAGCCCGATCAAGACAATAGACAGTTTGCTCGAAAGTATCTGTCAGCCAGATCTCCTCTTGTTTAACGGTGATATTTTCCACACCAATGCCAGGAGCATAAAAGTGAGTAATTTTAGTGGCTTTGGCGCGATCGTATACTAAGATTTTACTCTCTTTTTGACTGGTTAAATAAATAGTAGATTCCCAAACAGCAATCCCATTAATGTCGCAATCTAGTCGCAAAAATAACTGGGGTTCAAAGTCTTTCGTAATCAACGAACAACAGTAGATACATTCGCGATTAGTAAACCAGAGAATATCGTCAGTGATCGCTAAACCTGTTGCTCCTAAAAAATCTGACCAATTGCGAGTATTAAGAATGGTGGTGTTATCGGTTGTGGGATCAATTTGTAATAAATAACCGTTGTGAGAATCGATCGCCCAAATCAAACCTTCATGGAATACAATACCGTAAATTGAACTAGCTGCGATCGGTCTAATGGTGCTGTTATTTCCTGTAAAAGAAACCTGGGAATCAATAGTCATTGTTTATCAAGTCAAAAATTGCTGAAAATTGCGATCGCCTTCTCCTAATTCGGATTAAGAAAATGATTGATTGAGATCAATTGCCAATTTCTGAAGTTCAAAGAGAGAGAGATCTATACGTTACCTCATTAAGTAGTTTAATATTCTGCATCAAACTTTACTTAATTGAAGCGATCTCCAAGAACAATGTATTAAGAAGAGTGTGAATTCTGCATCATTCTCCAGCAACATCTTTGATTGGTGCAGGAAGTATGCTTTTCTACCGTATGATCGTAAAAGGGTAATCACTGCAAAATTACAGATAATTACAGGTTAATGAATAGTAATTGGGAACCATCAGGAATTGAAACTAAAATTGGCATCAATTTTAAATATGATCAAACTCTTCGTCTAGCCTTAATTCACCCTTCCTATGCCAAACTGATTAATGAGCCAGAAATTAATAATCAGCGTTTAGAATTTTTAGGGGAGACAATTCTCAATTTAGTAGTAGTCGATTATATCTACTGGAATTTTTCTCATTTTCAAGTCGGAAAGCAAAAGGCATTGCGGGATAAACTCACGGAATCAGAGCGACTAACTAATCTGTGGTTCGATCTACAATTAGGGGAAGTCTATCCCTTTTTAGGTCTTAAAGAAGAAAGACATCGCCTCCGAGTCAAGGCAAGTAATCCCTTTGAAAAAGCGTTTAAAGCTTTAGTTGGGGCAATCTATATTGACCGTGGTTTTTCCCAGACCCGAAATTGGCTCCAAAAACGCTTGATTGTACCCTTGCTCAAACGCTACTTAAAGCCCGAATTAGAACATTCTCCAACCGATAAACACATAGAATTCCTGGGAGGTACTTTACTTCAAGGAGTAGCCATTGATTATCTCTACCATCAGATTCTTCAGGCTAGTCCTAGTACCTTAAAATCTTTGGCGAGAAAAATCACCTCCAAGGAAAACCAGACTAAATATCTTAAATTATCTGAATCAGTTTGGGCAGAGACGTTTCCCCAGCAGAAAAAGCCGAAATCTTACAAAGCCCTGGTAGGAGAATTATATCTGCATCTTAACCAAGAAAATAGTAAAAGTAGCTTCCGTAAAACCAGCAGTTACTTTGCCAAACAATGCCTTGATGATGATGAAATTATGCGTCAGGCGATCGCTTTACTCCTCAAAGATGGCAAACCCCAAAAGTGGATTATTCACAACATGATGGGCTATCCCAGTAATAAATATAATCAGGGGCGAGAAAGATATTACGAACTGATCGGTAAACCAGAGGAAGCAGATTAACTGGTTTCTCATTAACGTGAGGGTTCAACGAATTAGGATTCGTTATGTCTAGAAGACAAAATTGATTTCCAACTCACTCATGTTAATTGCCACAAAAATAGCGGAAAACTTGGAAGCCAAGGTGCTATTGACAAGTTATTATTATAAATAATATAAGTAAATTAATATAAGTACAAGTAAATTTAAATTAATATATGAGCGCACATATTTTGACTGGGAAGCCTGTTCTAGTAACTGGTGGTGCTGGATTTATCGGCTCGCAATTGGTCAGTGATCTCATGGAAGTTGGAGCAGATGTCGTTGTCATTGATAATGAATCCAGAGGTTCAAAGGCGAATCTTGAAAATGTAGGATTTGACATTCGCGTCAACAAAAACTATTTCAAAATCGATTTGCGTGATCCTGAAAGTCAGAGATATTTCCAGAATTTTCACACCGTGTATCATTTAGCAGCTGACGTTGGCGGTATTGCATATGCTCTCAGTCAAGGTATAAAAATCTGGAGAAATAACACATTAATTGATGCTAATGTGTTTGATGCCGTTCTGGAGTACGAAGTACCTAATCTAGTCTATGCAAGTTCATCCTGCGTCTATCCACTTCAGCTTTCGTCGCCACAAATAGGGCTTAAAGAGGGTCAGGCATGGCAAGGAGAAATGCATACTCTTTACGGTGCTGAGAAACTCCTGGGGGAGAAAGCCATTCAGATGCACTTGAACGGATCGAGTACGACAAATACTGCAATTGTGAGATTTCACAATGTTTATGGGCCCCGTAGTATTATGAAAGGAAGAGACTCTCAAGTGATACAAGCTCTAATTTATAGAGCCTTAAACTATCCCGAAAAAGATTTGGAAGTATGGGGCAGTGGACGTCAGGGACGAGACTTTATCTATGTATCTGATATTACCCATTGGCTGGTAAATCTGTGGTTGCCAGATACACAAAAATTTTATGATCAGCCCCTTCAACGGGGATCTGGTATCAATACCACAATTAGAGAAGTTGCCCAGCAGATTCACAGCTTGGTTGGTCTTGAAAGCAATATCAATTATGTTCCCGTTCCAGATGAAGGAGAGAGGGGCAGAAAGTCAGATAATTCAACGTTCAACGCTCTGTACTCCCATTTACCAACCCCATTGCCCATTGAAGAAGGTTTGCGTCGGTATTTAAATTGGGCGATCAAGCATGAAAGTTGGTGGCGCGAGGCAACTGCTGAAGTAAATCATCTACTTCAAAAATCTCCTACAGAACTCATTGCTGTCATTTAGCGACAAATTTGATAAATTTACTCTCTGCAAGCCTTTTATTCAGGAGTTGGTTGATCTATTCTCGGCTCCTGAATAGAAACTGATTTCTCGATAATCGCCGCAGCCAATAGCCTGCTCCGTATTGGCTAAGGAAGGATTTATCGTACATTTTAAACGGTAGTCTCCAGTAAAAAAACGGCACTTTGTACAGGGGATCTGGTGCATTCTTTTTGCCTGTGCGACTACATTGACAACGAAACTAATTACACTCCATCCACAAATGCCTAGTACGGAACAAGCTCCAACAAAGCGAAGTTGGAGCAAAACTGGTTTAACGAGACTGGCAGAATTAACAGCAAATTGAAACACAGCAATTTTTGGGATCAGAAACTCACTTCATAAGCTCTTATTATGACACATATTAGTTTCTCCAATCTACTCTGGGATATCTAGATTGACTAGATACGACTTTTAATGATTTGAAATATTTGCGTAATCTGTTGCTTGTTGAAAGTTTTCAGTAACGCGACAGCAGCACCTTGAGGATCTGTAGGAATCACTACTGTTCCTCCACTAGAGGTGCCCCCGGCAGTAGCGGCTAGCTGTTGTAGATTTTTACTGGGAACCAGCTTTTGTGCTTGACCCGCAGTCAAATAATCCCCCGCTTGCTTAATTTCCTTAATCACTACCTGGGCAATAGTACCGTAAGGATATTTCTTATTAGTAATTGCTGTTTGTGTCGTCGCCACAATCTTTTGCCAATTAGCTTCATTGGGAGCTATTTGACTAAGACTTTTACAAGCAAGATGTAGTTTTTGGCGACTTTCTGGGCTATCAGGCTGTTTAAATACTTGTAACATTTGTTTCAAGATCGTTGTAACCTGCTGGCTAACATCCGCTTGATCAGTCGAACCTCCTGATAATAATTGCTGGAGATACTGATCTAAAATAGCAAAGTTAGATTCAGCTTGCTGCAAAATCTCGACCGCGTCACCATCACTGAAGTCAGCAGAATTTTCCAGGCGTTCAATCAAATCTTGAAGATGATCATAGCCATTGAGAAATAGGGTTTCCAGTTTCTGGTCGACATCAACAGGATTGTCTTTAAGAATTTTAAAGGAATCTTCGAGACGATGAGCAGTTTTTTGAATGCTAGTGTAGCCCAGCATCGCCGCCCCACCTTTAACAGAGTGAGCAGCCCGAAACATCTCATTCACTGTCTCCGTATCCTGTACAGATGTAGCTAGTTGTAGAATACCTTGTTCTAAAGTTTGAAGATGTTCTTTTGCTTCTTCTATAAAATATCCGAGAATCCTCTGCTGATTAGCTGTGTCCAAAGCTTATATCCCCCGTTTCTTTAAACTTTGTAAAATTATATATATAAAGCAATATATAAAGACAAGTTTATCCCAGACTACTTAAATTGGGTAGCTGATTTTCAATATCTAAAGAAAGTGCCTTGCGGTTCAACCAAAATGAGCTAATTCCTGCATTCTTTGCCCCCTGATAATCTTCAATCACACTGTCTCCAATATGCCATGCCTGATGAGCCATAATGTTATGTTTATCCAAAGCAATTTTAAAGATATCTGGGTCTGGTTTGGCAACTCCTGCTAAGGAAGAGATGGTAATAGTAGTAAAAAACTGGGATAAATTTAAAATATTCAGCACTCTTATTAAGCGGGAATCGAAGTTAGAGATAACTCCTAATTGAATTCCTTGTTTACTCCATTTTTCAAGACTTTTGGTAGTCTCTGGGAATATATACCAAGGATCTTTGGTCGCAAAATACAGATAAACTTCTGCAAAAAAATCCGTAAAATTACTGAACTTTTCTAGTAACCCAAGCTGGGAAAAAGTTGTTGCCACTACATCTTTCCACCAAGCAAATTCTTGCTGTTTAATGACTACTAATTCGTTGTTAATAAATGCTAAAGGAGGAGCAGATTTAAAACTTTTAATAAAAGCCTGGGTGATTAGTTTTGCATTTGCCTCGACACCATATTTAATAGCATGTTGCTGATAAATTTCTCCGACACTAATTTTAAGATCAAATAAGGTACCCATCGCATCTAAAAAGATGACTTTAGGTAAAGTATTAGTGTTCACTTGTCTGTCTTGGTTTACATTATGTTTATCTAAGGTATTTTATTCTATTTGGGATAATAATCCTTCATCTTTCATGAAGATTACGTTATTCAATCTCCTGGTAATCCCGTTTTCACTCCCAGAAGATGGTTAATTATAATTACTTATGACTTAATCAATGTTGTCTGTTAAAAAAACGATCGCCATTGTTATTAGTATTTTTGTTTTATCCATCGTCCCTGTTGGTTGTCAAAGGGTTGTCGTGCGCTCTGATGAATGGAAACAAGACAAAATTATGACCATGTATCGTAATTTTGCTCAAGAGTTTCCCCTAGTGGAGGGAATTACGGTATCACAATTACAGCAACTTCAACAACAAGGTCAAGAACTGCTACTTGTGGATGTGCGATCGCCTGAAGAAAGAGCCGTATCATATATTCCTGGGGCAATTACAACTAAGGAATTTGAACGAGATCTTGAGCAATATAAAAATGTCAAGGTTATTGTTTACTGTACTATTGGCTATCGCAGCGGAAAATATGCCCAAAAATTGCAACAGCAAGGAGTTAAAGTTTTAAATCTCGAAGGCAGTTTACTCGCTTGGAGTCATGTTCAAGGAGAATTAATTAATGCCACAGGAATGACTAACAAAGTTCATATTTTTGGTCGTCAATGGCAGTTAACCTCCAAAGACTATGAACCTGTTTGGTGACTAAAATCAGGAAATTGGGAACTATATTGGTAATTCTAAACTTTTATTAACAATTTTTTTCTGTCATGTCTTCCAAGCTCAAACAACGTTGTTTGCTGTTATTTGTCTTTGTAATAGTAGGGTTGACAATTAGCTTATACTCAAACAGCGCTAGATTGACTCCTGTCTGGGCGACAACTGTGCCTTCTGAGCCAGTAGCTTTGACCAAAAGTGGGGCAGAATTGGAGGCTCAGGGAAAATATTTTTATTCGATCGCTCAATTTTCCCAAGCGGCAGTTTTATGGCAGCAAGCATTGGTAGTATATGACCAGCAGGATACTTTGAGTCGCTCCAGGGTACTCAGCAATCTTGCTTTAGCACAGAGTCAACTAAATCATTGGTCACAAGCCACAGAAAATATTACTACTGGTTTAGATTTACTACGTCATGATTCTCGCTTAGAAACTAGGGAGAAAGTTCGCGCCATGGCACAGGTATTAAACAATCAAGGAATTATCAAACTAAATCAGGGCAAAGGGCAAGAGGCGATCGCAATCTGGTCTCAAGCCAGTAGCAATTATCAACAAGTAGGGGATGAACTCGGAGTAATCAGGGCGGCAATTAATCAAGCTGGGGCTTTAAAGCAACTAGGACTTTATCGTCGTGCCCTCAACACATTGACCGAAGTAGAGAGTAGTTTAGAGCAGCAATCTGACTCCCTCCTTAAAGTGGCAGGACTTAGAAGTTATGGTGATATCTTGCGTCTAGTGGGTCAAATAGAGCGATCGCAAGAGATCTTGGAACAAAGTTTAACTATCGCCGCGAATCTAGAATCGTTTACCGAGCAAGTTAAGATTCTCCTGGTATTAGGTAATACTTATAAAACAAGTAATACCGACAAAGCTTTAGAGTTTTATCAGCAGGGATTAGAAACCTGTCAGCAGCAAAGTAACTGTTTGCAAACGGATTTACCACTGCAAATTTATCTTGCCAGACTGAATATTTTATTAACAACTGACAATGAGCAAGAAGTCATTGGCTTAATTCCCACCATAAAAAACGAATTTTTTCGTTTACCCCTTAATCGAGCTAATGTTGACCGAAAAATAAATTTTGTCCACGGTTTACTGGAGCTAGTTAACCAGGGAAAACTAAAACATAATCGGTTACAGGATCTTCCTTCAGTTTCAGAAATTGAGCAATTTTTAGCCGAGACAATTGAACAAGCAACTACAATCGGATATGAAAAAGCTCAGTCCTACAGTTTCGGATTACGAGGACAAATCAGAGAAGAATTAGGGGATTGGAAAAATGCTCAAAAGTATACCGAGAAAGCATTGATCTTAGCCCAGGGAATTAATGCTCCTGAAGTTAGTTATCTTTGGCAATGGCAATTAGGCAGAATTAATCGAGCTTTAGGCGATCGCCAACAAGCGATCGCTCATTATTCCCAAGCAGTAGAATTACTTAAGTCTTTGAGTCGAGATTTAGTCGCGGTAGATCCAGATGTACAGCATTCTTTTCGAGATACGGTAGAGCCAGTTTATCGAGGATTGGTTAGTTTGTTATTAAAAGCTGATTCAGATACAGATATTAGTCAAGCTAATTTAGAAGGAGCCAGAGAAGTAATTGAATCCTTGCAATTAGCGGAACTTAACAACTTTTTTCGGGAAGCTTGTTTAGATGCTCAGGTAGTTAATATAGACAATGTGGATCCTCAGGCTGCGGTCATCTATCCGATTATTTTAGATGATCGCTTGGAAGTGATTCTCAGTCTACCCAATCAACCTTTAAAACATTACTCCACTAATATTCCTCAAGAGCAGTTAGAAATAATTATTGAGCAGTTTCGTCATGACATCGTGGTGCGAAGTCGCCGTAATTTCTACCATTCCGCGAGTAAGCTATACGATTTAGTTATTCGTCCTGCCCTTGATGATCTGACTAAAAGCCAAATTCAAACTCTGGTCTTTATCCCTGACGGAGCATTCCGTAATATCCCATTAAGCGCATTATATGATGGCAAGCATTATCTGATCGAAGACTACAGCATTGCCTTAACTCCTGGACTACAGTTACTCAATCCTCGTCCTTTACAACAGGAAAAGCTAAACACTATTGCTGCGGGATTAACCGAGGGGACTAATGGTTTCGCCCCTCTGGATTATGTCAATTCTGAGTTACAGGAAATTGAATCACGGGGTAACAGCCTAGTGCTGCTCAATCAAAACTTCACCAAAGACGCTCTCAAACAAGAAATAAAATATTCTGACTATCCCATTGTTCATATTGCAACTCATGGACAGTTTAGCTCTTCCATTGAAGATACTTTTCTCTTGACTTGGGATGATCGCATTAATATTAATGAGCTAGATCGAATCTTGCAAACCAGAAATCTTGGTCAAGAAAATGCGATCGAACTATTGGTTTTAAGTGCCTGTGAAACTGCGACAGGAGATCAAAGAGCCGCACTAGGATTAGCGGGAATGGCAGTGCGTGCAGGAGCAAAGAGTACCTTGGCAACCTTATGGTCAGTCAATGATCGCGCTACCGCTAAATTAATGGGTGATTTTTATCGAGAGCTATTAGATCAACATTTACCTAAAGCCGAAGCAGTACGTCAAGCGCAATTATCTTTATTAAGCGATCGCTTGTACCGACATCCCTTCTATTGGGCTCCTTATGTCTTACTCGGTAATTGGCTGT
>CALLPS010000105.1 GCA_938015355.1 uncultured Pleurocapsa sp. | reverse complement strand
AATAGAAATCGAAAAGGCGTAAGCACTGATTCTGTTTCTCATGTCTTATCGAAAACTCACCAAACAAAAGGCTAAATTTGCTAGGGGTGAGATTATCGATTAAATTGTTAATTTGGTATAAAACTTGGGGGAGGATTTGAATAATGGTGAATTTGAAACCAGCAAATCAAAGTAGCCAAAAAACCCCAAACGTAGATCGTCGTGGTTTTAGTTTTCAGAAACTTGTTTGGTTTATCTTGGCTTCAGTACTAGTGCATGGCTTAGGTTTGTTAATCTGGGCGCAATATCAGCGATCGCATTTAAGTGTTAAACCAGAAATTGAAAGTAAAGCGATCGAGTTGGTCACCATCCCTGAAGAATCTGAAGCAAAGCCACCACCAGAGACTAAGAAACGAGCCGAAGAAAATTCCGTTGCCGAACAAAACCTTGAGGCAGAATCAACCGCTGATAATAAACCTGCTAGCCCACCCCCTACTCCTCCTCCGCCACCACCAAAACCTCCTGAGCCAGTAGCCGAAGCGCCTCCACCCAAACCAGCACCACCAAAACCTCCTGAGCCAGTAGCACAACCGAAGCCTCCTGAACCAAAACCAATTGAACCAAAGCCAGTAGCCGAAGCACCACCACCACAAGCTGAAGTAATTTCACCCCCGATTACCAAACAACCGCCTGTATTATCAGGTTCGGATATTAGTTCAACTCCCATACCGAAACCTACACCACCTGAAACTGAATCTCCTGTTGCCACAAGCTTGCCACCAAAAAGTGAACCTGTGCCTAATCCTGAAACAACTCCAACTACAGATGTTCTGCCTGAAACTTCAGAAAATAGTGCGTCTAGTTTATTAGGGGGAGACTATAAAAAAACTCTAGCTAATGGTGGAGCAGAGGCATTTTTTAGTCCTGAAGCGATTTCTTTAAATGCTGTTCTCGATCCGAGTCAAATAAACGCCCTCAAGGATTTTGATTATAATGGCTACCTTGCAGGAGTAAGGGAAACATTAAGACCGAATTGGAATCCTGATCGCACCAAAATACAATCTACTGTATTAAAGGTTGAACTTAATCGAAGTGGTCACATTATGAAACTCGAAATAGCGAGAAGCTCTGGCTCGGAATTGTTTGATCAGACAAATCTAGAAACTTTTAGAAAATCTGCTCCTTTCGACATTCTGCCACCTGAGTTTCCTTTGGAGAGTTTTAAATTTCAATTTGAGTTTAGCATCATAGATTAGATTTTAGATTAGATTTTAGATTAAATTTTAAAATGTGAGAATTTATGGAAACTATATTGCAACTATTTAAAAGTGGTGGGGTGGTAATGTTCCCCCTGTTGGGACTTTCTGTCTTCTCTGTGGCAATGATCTTAGAGCGATCGCTTTTTTGGCTCAAGATATCCCGCCAGCAAAATCAGGTGATTAAACAACTCCTCAACCTCTATCAAGATAATCCTCAAGCAGCAAGTATCATGCTGAAACGGCACTTAGACTTACCTGTTGCCCGCATTTTCTCCGTAGCACTGTCTCTAGAGCGATCAACACCGCAGAAGTTTAAACTAGCTCTGGAAAGTGCTGCTCAAGCAGAAATTCCCATCCTCAAACGATTTAATAATTCTCTGGAAACTGTAATTGGTGTCGCGCCGTTATTAGGTTTGTTAGGTACAGTGTTGGGTTTAATTACTTCCTTATCTTCTTTGACGTTGGGGAATATAGAATCATCCCAGGCAGCAGGAGTCACAGGGGGTATTGGGGAAGCTCTAACTTCTACCGCAGCAGGCTTAATTGTGGCGATCGCAACTTTATTTTTCGCCAGCATTTTTCGCGGACTATATCTCCAGCAAATTGCTCAAATTCAAGAAGTTGGCGGACAACTCGAATTGATTCATCTTGATCAGCATGAACAACAAGGAGCATATAGAGCCGTACAAAGTTAGATTAGGATAATGTTTATTTGATTGCTCGTAAGTAATGAGTAATGAGTAATGAGTAATGAGTAATGCAAGCCTGTAATAAACAAAACATCTAAAAAATGCACCTACCCGAAGAACCAGATCTACCCCCCAGAATAAATATATTGCCGATGATCGATGTGATCTTCGCTATTTTGGTATTCTTTATTGTCTCTAGTCTCTATCTAACTCGCTCCGAAGGTTTACCCGTCAATCTGCCCCGTGCTACCACGGCAGAGGTGCAAAAGACTAAGCAAATAACTGTTAGCCTAGATCAACAGGGCAAGTTAACTATAGATAGCAAACCAGCCCAAATAAATCAGCTAAAAGTTAAAATTGAGAAACTAATTAAACCCGATTCTAATACGACAGTGATCGTTAATGCCGATAAAACTGTGGAACACGGTCAGGTAGTAGAGATAATCGATCAACTCCGACAAATTCCAGAAGTACAATTAGCGATCGCCGCTAAAAAGAAAATTGAGAATTAAGAATAATTAGAGGTAATTTGCGATCGCGCTAAGATTATTTATCTCTTACTCAAAAATGCCAAGGGATTCCTGATTTCTCGATTTTTGTCATGAATTTCAAAGTGAAGATGAGAACCTGTACTATTACCTGTACTACCCATCTCGGCGATCTGCTGACCCTGAGCTACTTTTTGACCATGACTAACCAAATTTCGATTGTTATGGGCATACAGAGTAACGCTCCCATCCAGATGTTCTAGCTTAATTAGATTGCCATAGCCACCATGCCATCCTGCGCTAATTACTTCTCCTGGAGCTGCCGCCATAACGGGAGTACCCACAGGTGCAGCAATATCGATGCCTCGGTGTAATCTTCCCCAACGCCATCCATAACCAGAAGTCAGGACACCTTGTGCTGGCCAAATATAACCATCAAAAGCACTAGGCAAATATTCTTCAGCATCGGATAAAGGTGGTAATGTTAACGCAATTGTATTCTCCTCCAGTAAATTGGACTGAAGATCATATTTTGGCTTAGTTGAATTGAGCTTAATTGTCGTTACAGAAGATTTTTCTCGATCTGATTCTAATGGATATTTTTCCCCAGAATGATTCGTAGCAAGGGAGCTGACTGACCGATCTCTATTGTCGATTGTTTGCTGTTTATTCTGAGCTCGTAATAATTCTATTTCCGCTCTAAGTTTGGCAATGTACGGGTTATCTTGAGATGCTTCTTGATTAAGTTTCTCTTGACTGAGGTTTGGTAAATTGTTAGGGGAAATTTGTGACACTAAACTAGCTGCATTTTGTCTAGAAATAGTTTCCTGGCTGATAGTCTGAGAAGCAATAGCAGATGTTAGTTTTGATTCTCCCCGCTCATTGGTATTTAGTGAAACTTGATTAGCCTTTGATACAGGAATTTTCAGCCGTTGGTCAACAAAAATAATATTAGAGTTTTTAAGTTGATTGAGTTGAACCAACTCATCTCTAGACACTTTATATTTTCTGGCAATTTGATTAATCGTATCGCCCCTTTGTACTAGGTGGATTAGCTGTTGCGATTTAGGGGGAGATTCTATATTTGTTGCTCGGTATAATTTTTTTCGATTGGCGATTCTATTCTGCCGATTAGCTTGGTTATAAGTAGGGGAAATATTGGAAATAGCACTGAATTTGCTTAAGTCATTGGTGGGAGTTTCTGGCTGAAGTTTTACTGAAACATTAATTAAGCTCAGTATACGGGGTAAAAAAGTAGTAATCCTATTTTTTTGACCAAGATAGCCAAAGCTCTTATCTTGGTTAGAAGATAGCCTCTGGGACTTGAAATTATTTGTATCCGTTGCTTGTGCTGACTGGTTCAAGCTGGGGACTTGCATTACTGCGGCTAACGAGATAAAAATACCTACTTTAAGACAAGTATTTTGATTAGTTTTGACAGTATCAAGAGAATTTAACAAGGAGCGGACAACAAGATTCGACTCTGGTTGAAACTTTTCTGGGACTAAAATTTTTTGCTGATCAATCATATTGGCGTGGAGTCTATCTTATTTTTACTGATGGGAATAAAAAAATATATAAAAATAATTGGGCTATTATTGCTTATTTTTATGGAAGATAGCTTAAAACGGAATTTTATACAAGTAGTATCTAAGCAAAATTAGAGATTACATGAAAACTTGTCTGAGAAATTGCAGTTTTAAACTTAATTTTGGACTAATTCAGACTACTAACTAGTTGTTAATTGTCTGATGGCTTCAAATAATCCAATAGACACACTAACAGAAAGATTGAGACTACGCACCTTCGGTTCCACAATATCGATCCGCACCTTCTCCTGACAAGCATCAATGACATTAGGTGGTAAACCAGCAGTTTCCTTGCCAAATAAGAGCCAGTCTGTATCTTGATACTGACAGTTTAGGTAATTCTTGTTGCCCCTGACGCTGAAACCAATTAATCTTCCGCCTCTTTGATGATGTTCCTGCCAAAAAGCAGCCATATTTTCGTGATAATGCAGTTTTACATAGGGCCAATAATCTAAGCCTGCTCTTTTAAGATAGCGATCGCTTATTTCAAATCCTAATGGTGCAACTAAATGTAATTCTGTTTGGGTTGCGGCGCAGGTGCGGGCAATATTTCCAGT
>CALLPS010000104.1 GCA_938015355.1 uncultured Pleurocapsa sp. | reverse complement strand
TTTTTTTCCTTCAGAATTATGACAAAATATATTTTCAGTAATTCAAGCTATTGGGAGAAATAATTTTAATTCACATCAGGCGTATATAGTAAAACTACTTCGGATGCATTATTTAAAACTTATTTAAATCTCAGAGATTTGTTTTTTTACTCAACTCTTAACCTATTAAACCCGATTTTTTATCTTTTTTTCTCTCGGTTGTCACTCCAAAAATATACTTTTTAGTTTCATAGCGATCGCAATTGACAAAAACTTTAATAGAATTTGAAATGATAACCAGGGTACTATCTTCACCGACGCACAAATTAAAATAAAAAGTTATTATGTCAAGTACAAAAGAACTGTTTTTACCCCGAATGGGTTGTGGCACTTGGGCGTGGGGAAATCGTCTACTGTGGGGTTATGACGAAAGTATGGATAGTCAGTTACAAGAGGTATTTAATCTCTGCGTTGCTAATGGTGTAACCCTTTTTGATACTGGTGATTCTTATGGCACAGGAAAACTCAATGGTCAAAGTGAAAAGTTATTAGGACAATTTGATCAACAGTACACAGGAGTTAACCAAGAGAAGATCTGTCTGGCAACTAAACTAGCTGCTTATCCCTGGCGGTTAACGCCAAAATCAATGGTGGAAGCAGGAAAAGCCTCGATACAACGTATGGGAAGAGTAGATTTGGCACAGATGCACTGGTCAACGGCGAATTACTTTCCCTGGCAAGAAGAGCAATTATTAGATGGTTTGGGGGATTTGTATGAACAGGGTTTGGTTAAAGGCATTGGGCTTTCCAATTACGGCACTAAGAGATTAAAGAGAATTCATGCTAAATTTAGTCTTCGCAGTATTCCGATTACGACCCTTCAGGTACAGTATTCCCTGCTATCTACCTATCCCGTGACAGAATTAGGTATCAAAGAAACTTGCGATGAATTGGGCATCAAATTAATTGCCTATAGTCCCCTCTGTTTAGGCATCTTAACAGGGAAATATGCTGATCCTAGCACCTATCCCAAAGGCTTGAGAGGCTTACTGTTTAAGCGATTAGTACCTGAAGCAAAATCATTATTAAATTGTGCAAATGCGATCGCCCAATATCGTCAAAAAACCATGGCGCAAGTAGCAATTAACTGGTGTATTGCTAAAGGTGCAATCCCGATTCCTGGGGCAAAAAATATTAAACAAGCACAGGAAAATATCGCCGCCCAAGACTGGGAATTAGACTCAGGGGAAGTAGCTGAATTAGACCGCGCTGCCGCAAGTATTGATAAACCAATGGTGCAAAATGTTTTTCAAACTAAATAATTATACAGCCCAGACTCTTTTGAATGTATGAATATTACATTGAGAAATAAAACCTGAATTAAAATGGTGCAATTGCAATTTGTTCTGTAACCTCTTCGGCATCTTCTGGGGAGGAAAAACTGAATATATCTGCTTGAATTGTTTTAGGGATAGTTTGGCTGATTACTTTTTCTTTAACTAAGATCTCTAATCCGTCTTTGTTCCCCGATAAGTCTACTCGCTCAATATCTGCCGACTGAGGATTAACGTAAGTCGTAACTTGATAACTCTGATCAGCAGCATTAATACCATATACATTATAGGTTTGGGCTTCAATCTGTTCAGTTCTAACTGCCATATTTTGAAGGTCGATATTGGCATATCTTTGAAAGTATCTCAGTAGTCGATCAGGAGGAAGTTTAGCGATAGTTCGACTGGCAACGGTGCTATTATTCACAGTATTAAGAGTTTTTAAATAAAAGCTAGATAATGTTCCCACCGTAAGTCCTGCTTGAGATTGAATAAATTGGTTATATTCACTAACTGAGTATTGATTTTCTTCGGCATCATAAATCCATACTTGAACTCCGTTGCTCACAACCTGGTATTTTCGGTTTTTATTTTCTTCAATAAAAGAAATCTCTGCATTAACTTTATTTGGTGCAGCAACCGTAGTGCTAATTTGAGCTTTAGAAACAAGAAGAGCATCAGGAGAGTTTCCTGTTATTTCTAATTCTGATTCTATTTGATAGCTTTGTTGACCAAGTAATTTGCTAGTAGCTTGAACTAATGGTGCAGCTTGCAATAAGGGTAAAGGAATAGTGGGAATAGGAGTAGCTGGAGTAGCTGGAGTAGCTGGAGTGGCTGGAGGAGTTGTCGAATTAGTTTGGGCTACTGTAGTCAGAGTATTAATACTAGCTGCACTAAGCATTGTTAAAGGGATTAATAATAAGGATTTCATTTTTTTTCTTATTTGTTTAAATTGACTCTATTTCAGATGATTGTTGAATTTTACGATAGTTAACAATACCAAACACTAGCCAGAAAATTAGCAATGCCGAAGTTAAAAATAATACAGAGATTGAACCAAACTGAATTATTAATACTGGTGCAGCAGCGGTAAACAATCCCCCCCCAACAATAGGTTCAAAAAATAGCTGTTTATAGGCAAAACTTTCAAAAGCTGCGGTTTTATTTTCGGGATCAACCATGCGAATTAGTAAAATTCCCGTGGCGGTAACTCCCATCGACTGTCCCATATCGCCGATTCCTCTGGCAAACCAGTGAATCGGAATAATGCGAGGCGCAATCACCACAAAGGCAAAAATATTCCAAATAATGCCGACTAAAGACAGAGTTACAAATACTCCCAGGTTATCTCCTAGTATAGTTAAATCCAGACCTGCGATCGCCGTAATAATGACAATATCGATCGCAACTCCGCCAATTCTTTCTTGCATCTGACGATCTATTAGGTAACCTATCCCTAGCTTATTGAGAGTTACCTGAACGATGATGCCCCCAATTAATGCCATGGGAAACAGGGGGACAGCTTCAATGAGTTCTAAGCCATTTTTGCCCCAAGAAACCCCTTCTAGCCAAGATAAACCTTGAATAATGACCCAACCAAGAGCGATCGCTATAGCAGTAAATCCACAGTTTAGAGACAAGACATCAATGCCGACATTTTCCATTACGGCTGCTTTCTGGATTGTTTCTGTTGTTGATCTTATTTCTGGCTGAATTTGATTAACTTTATTATTATTAATTTGCACATGACCTTGTTTTTGTCCCCACTGAATCAACCATGTCCCCGCAATAATTCCTGTAATGATGCCGACGGTGGCTAAACCTAATGCTAAATTACCCCCTTCAGGAAATCCCAACTTATCTAGAGTTGCTGCCATCCCTGCTGCTGTGCCATGTCCCCCTTCAAAACCAATTTCAATCAGGGTTGCCGCTAAAGGATCGATATCAAATAGGGGAATTAGAATAAAAGTGACGGTAAGAATGCCAAAGACATATTGCCCCCAAGCCAAACTTTGACCAAAAGCCACCTGGGGGGAAGCCTTGCGCCAGATATCTTGCGGATTAGGAATGTTTTCCCCTAAAAATAAAGCGGCAAAAACAATATTGATAAATACTCCAGGGCATTGCAACCAAATCTGATGCATGGTTTCGGGAAAGATGCCATTAATCAAACCAGAGTCGGGATGGATCTCAAATACTATTTTCTCCAATACTTCTGTCCCTAATAATAAAGCGATCGCTCCTGCAATAATAGACTCAGGTAAATATAATTTTTGTAGCCACTTGACTTTCTGCTTGATATATACCGACAGTAATAGCAAAATCGCCAAGACAATAAAGGCAAAGAAGACATTTAATAAATCAAACATTAATAATTTTGGCAGAGTCAACCCCATTAACCGTAACAGTTTAAGCTCACAGATTTATACTGGATTAATGGAATGATTAGGGAAAGGAAATAGATCATGACTCAGGCTTTGCCCAAATTAATAGAATTTGCCGAGTTTTTGGATTGGAAACCAGAAGGGAATAGTTATGAGCTTCATGAAGGGGTAATAGTAGAAATGCAACCGACAGGAAAGCATGAAGAAATTACTGGTTTTCTCACTACTGAATTTGCTCTAGAATACAGAAAATTGAACTTGCCCTACTTTATTCCGAAAACTGTATTAGTTAAACCGACAGGCAAGCAATCTGGATATTTCCCTGATGTCCTAATTTTAAATCGTTCAGTCTTGAATCAAGAAGAATTATGGGAAAAGTCTTCTACTGTGCAACTAGCAGAATCTATTCCTTTAGTTGTGGAAGTAGTTAGTACTAACTGGCGGGATGATTATTTAACGAAACTGAGAGATTACGAAGAAATTGGTATTCAAGAATATTGGATTATTGATTATCTAGCTATTGGTGGGAGACGTTATATTGGTAACCCTAAACAGCAGACTATTTCTATTTATCAATTAGTTGATGGAGAATATCAGGTTAATCAATTTAGAAATAACGATAGTATTATATCCTCAGTATTTCCCGACTTAAATCTTACCCCACAACAAATTTTTCAAGCAATAGATTAATGGCATACAGTTAGTAATTTCTGATGTCAAATTATTGATTTTTTATTGTATTTATAAACAATATTTTCAATTAAAAGTTGAGTCAAAAAATGCTTGATCTAATATAGATCTTATTAGCTTATATTGATCTTTAAGCCATTTTAGACATCTTGCAAAGATCAGGCATGCTCAGATATAGTTAAATATTAATAATTAAATTGTCATCAAGCATCTAAAATTTTGAACAGCAGAAATAGTTCGATCTTTAATCAATTCTGGAATTCTAATTTTTTTACTAATCTTATTGCACTTTTAGCTTTTGGTATGTCTTTTTTTGTGCTTTATAAAACTGAGCTAAATAAAGGAAAGCTGATTGTCTCTACTCCTCGTCGGGTTGCGATCGCTAGTGCAGCTACAGAAGTTCAGGGTAATAATAGTGACAAAATTCTATTAAGTTTTTCTATATATAATAGTGGTGCTAATATTAAAACAATACGAAATGTTTATCTCACTATAACTAACCTTGATGGTGAAGATACAAAATTAGTAGCAGAAGCTCAGTTTGACAAACTAAAAAATATTAATTTATTTGAATCTCCTCTCGATGATAATGAAAATTATTCTTTAATCACAGCCATATCTATTCCTCCTAGAAGCAATTACGAAGCTAATCATTTATTTTTTTACTTCTGCGATAGTGGTTGGCATTCCGATGATAAAAATAAAATCTTAAAAGAATGTACAGACAAATCAGGTAAATTTGAACTCAAGTCTGAAGTTAAATATAACGCTAAAATTGAAGTTGATGCTTTTGATACAAAAAGCCAAACTACTTGTTTCAATTTTTTGCTCCCACAGGAAAAAACGCAATCTACAAAGCTCGACTTCTCTGCCATAACCGAAGAGAAATCCTGTAAGTAAATATATAAACTATCTACATTAAACATTACGTCTATAAAAATAATATTAGTCAAATCATAATTTGCAAAAGCACTCGAATTTCATCAGGTAGTAAATCACAGCTTGATCGCAATTAGCTGACTTAAACTTTTATTTTGCTACCTTTAAAAAAATGAATTTACAAAATTCGCCACAGTATTTATCCCCCCAAGCTTTATCTGCTAGTGGAGCAATTTTATTAGATGTCGAAAACTTTCCTTTAAAGTTGGATTTAGTAAAGCATTTAAAACCTTACTGCAAATACGATATTACGATCAAGTTTGCCGTAGCAAATTGGCAAAATAGTAGTATTTATAAACTAGATAAATATTTACATCAACAAGGATATCAATTAATTCATGTCCCAAAAGACAAAAATGCTGCTGATGCTCAAATTTTAACTTTAGGTGCATCTTTACAGTTAAATTATCCTCAGATAAAAGATGTTGTGATTGTTTCTCACGATTTTATTTTCAACTATTTACATCAAGCATTACAAAGACAGGGCTGCAATACCTACAAAGTATATCAACAGTCAGGAAACGTTTATATTGACGATTTTATTTGCGATCGCCCTGCCATAATTACTAATGTTTCCAAACTCGAACAACAGCAAAATAACAAACAGAAACAAAACCCAGAGCAGATAATCAAAAGCAAAATTGAAAGAACGTTAGTTAAACTATCCCAGCAATCTAAGGAACAAATAACCTTATCTAAATTATGTCAAGAATTTAAAGACAAACACAAAAAATCCATGTCAGAAGTTTTAAAAAGTCATAAGTTATCTGATTCTCCATTAAGTTTTATCAAAAAAAGCTGTGCTAATAAGATTATTATTGAAAATAAAAACAATACTCATTACTTATCAATAATAGGATCCTAAAAAGATTAATTATTAATCATCACTTCTGCCTTCTGCCTCCACTGCTATTATTAAATCTTCAGTTAAGTAGGTAGGCGTAATTAAATATAAAACCAAAATTTTGATGTTGGTTATTTGCCTGTCTTGTATTCCCCAATACCCCACTACCCCACTACCTACTAGATGGTGCTACCCACTACCTACCTTGACAGATCGATTAGTGCGGAACATCAGTTAATTAACTTTCTCCTTAATATTCCATAGATCTAGTGGGAATTGATCAGCACTAAATACATGAGATTGATAAAGTCGTTTGATATCAAGATCGGGCTTTTGTCTTAATTTTTGTTTTAATATGGCGGAAGGTTTTAATAGATAGATATTTTCAAAGCGATTAATATATTTACTCAGATCTATTGCAGGAGGAATTACCTTATATTTAACCGCTGGGTTTAAGGAATGAGCTAGAGATAAAAGATCCATTGCTTCACTAGATTCGACAATAACTAATACTGAATTATTTTGGTTAATTATTTTTGCGATCGCAGGATTATTAATATTTCTTCCTTTTTGATAAAATGGCGATAAATTCAGGTTTCGGATATTAGAAAATATGCCTAATGTTATGAAAGCAAGGATAATTATTTGCCAATTTTTTTGCTGCTTAGAAATGATAAGTTTATTGGCTAAAGTATAAGCTACAGCGATTAATATTCCTAGCTGGAGAGGTATTAAATATCTTGGAGCCGTAGAACCTTGTCCCTGGTTAATGATATCTGTTAATACTAAAGGTACGGGTAGAGAGAGCATTAAAGTAATAATTAATAACCAGCGATCGCGCTTTATATGAGTAATTACGTAGTATATGCTATAGGCAGATAAACTTAAAATACCGAGAGCTACACCTGCGCCAATGATAGTTGTCCAATCGAGATAGATATAATTAGATAAGAGAAAAATACTAGTAACGGAAAGAAATAATAAAACTAGCTTGGGAAATTTATTTTGATAATTAGTATAGAATTTAGCTCCCATGAAAATTGCCAAAACCAAAATAACTAGAACTACTGCTATTTGAATGGGATTAGAGTTTTGAGAAATTGGTAAGTCACCAAAAATTAACAAATTTGTGCCAATAAATACGGCAATAATATCTGCTGGGTTAAAGTTCCCCCTCATCCAACTAGTATTTTCATGGAGTAAATCGAGATGATTAATAATGATGATTACCCAAGGCAGAAAAGCAACTATAGCAACGAAAAAAGATATTGCATAATTTCTGAGTAACTGATATTTTTTGGGAGCTAAAACAAGAACAAGATAAATACCTTGAAAGAAAGCAATATATAATGAAAATAAAGAAGTATAAAAACTAATAATTAAACATAAACTATATTGCAACCAAGATTGTTTACTGTTAAGTCTAACTGCTCTTAACAAAGCAGCACAGGATAATAAAATTGTCCCTGTCCATAAACTATAAGGCCGTGCTTCTTGAGCATAAGCGACATAAAAAGGCGAGATGCTAATCAACCCGATGGCGATACTGCTAACCAGAGGTTGATTAAATAATTCGCGACACAACCAATAAAGACAGGGCAAAACTAATAAACTCAAGTAGACTGATAAGCTTCGCATCACAGTTATTGAGTCTCCCCACAACTGCATCCATACTCTGGTCAGGATAAAATAAAGCGGCGCATGTTCTGGACTTTTGGTTAACGCCGCCATACTATCCAAAAAAGTTTTATCCGAACTGATAGTTTGATAGGAGAATAAAACATCCCCAGTTACAATGTCCTGTTGTACTAAATCCTTCGTAACCTCTGGGATAGTGTAGCCAGAAACCCGAACCGCAGTCGCAATCTCGTCTACCCAAAAAACTTTATTTTCCAAGTTGGCAAAACGAAAAAATAATCCTAATAATATTACAGTTATCAATAAAATAACTGGTGTTGAGTTTAATCCTGGCAAATACTTCTTATAAGACATTTATCATCAATAAAGTTAAGATAAACTGTGATTTACAGTCAGATAATGTCATCAATTCAGGTTAAGCATAATACTATTGTGAGTAATAATTTGAGCAATAAAAATAATATCCATCTTGGCATAATGCTCTTGTTAGCAACATTGTCATTACTAACCGTGGAATCATCTCCCGCATTTTCAGCTCCCCTGGAACAAGAAGAAGTAGATTCCCTGGCTGTGAAACCAGAGAAAAATTCCGAATCTATCTTTGGAGAAAAGGGACAATCCCACTGGTATATTCAGGGTGCAGGAGCAACAACTCTTGATCGCAATGAAGCTTTTCCCCAACGCTTTGGGTTGGTAGGTGCAGGACTATCTAAATTTCTGTTCAATGGTCATAGTATCAATTTAGAATTAAATAGCATTTATTTTAGTCAACCTGATGATGATGCTTTGGGCTTAAACTTAGGTCTTTTAATGCGCTGGCATTTCATTCGTAAGTCCAACTGGTCACTTTTTGTTGATGGTGGTGCAGGAATCCTCGGTACTACTAGTGATGTTCCTAGTACAGGAGCAAGTTTTAACTTTACTCCTCAAGTTGGCGCGGGGACAACGATTAAGCTCAGTGAGCAAAGACGACTAATGTTAGGATTGCGCTGGCATCATATCTCCCATGCTGACTTATTTGGTGCTAATCCTGGTAGAGACAGCATCTTGGGTTATGTCGGCATTAAATTTCCCCGTTAATTATTTTATTGCTGCAACAATTTAGAGGTATTTTCCCGCATAAACCATTCCTTAATTCCTGCGGCTAAAGTTTTTGCTAGCTTTTGTTGTTCTTGTTTATTGGTAATCCATTCAAACTCTTCTGGATTAATCATAAAACCCAATTCCAGCAAGATAGATGGTGCGGTATGAGGACGAGTTAGAGCCAAATTATTCCAAAAAGTACCCGCGTCAGGACGATTTAATTCTGTGACTAAATAGTTATGCAGAAACATTGCGGGAGGATGAGCTTGAGTGTTATACCAAAAAGTACTTATGCCCTTAGTTTTTTCCGCATCACCACTATCTGGTAAAGCGTTGTAATGAATGGAAAGAGCCAAATCGGGCTTAAGGCGATCGATTATGGTCATTCTCTCTTTCAAAGAAAGATCCTGATCTTTTTCTCTAGTTAAAT
>CALLPS010000103.1 GCA_938015355.1 uncultured Pleurocapsa sp. | reverse complement strand
CCTTGTCTGTAAAGTAATCAGTTGCTAGTTGTTAACTTATCATCGATAATTCTCTCTAATTGAAGAGGATTATTATTGATGGCTGCTTTAGCTAAAGTATTCAGTACTCTGTTTCTAACAACATATACAATATTAATATTATTGCTTGCTGCGCCATTAGAGGCCTTGGCACAAACTGAATCTCCGAGTTATTTAACGATAGAGATACTGCAAGAAAAGGCGACTCATTTAACTCAACAAGATGGTAGAGATACAATTAATCTCAGTAACTATATAATTAATCTATCTCAGTTAGATAGCGAATTTACCAATGATTTTTATCAATTAATAGATAACACTATTAGTAGAGCTAGTAATCCGATAAATCTTAACTTGAGTAATTCGATTATTCAGGGAAATTTTCAGCTTAATAAGTTAGGTATTTCAAGCTCTTTAGCAGAAGGTACATTATCTTCTCTATTGACTTCTGTCGAAAAAGACAAAATAAATCAATATTACTCAGTTAATCATGATGATCAAAATCTGATATCTAGAGCTAATATATTTAGAGGAAGCTTGTATTTTAATAATGCGATATTTACCAGTAAAGTTGATAGTTCAAATAGTATATTTTTGAATCCTATAATAGCTAATTCTGCCAACTTTCAAGGGATGGTTAATTTCAAACAAACTATCTTTGGTGAAGATATTGATTTTAGCCAGACTACTTTTCATCAGAATGTAGATTTTTCTCAAAGCTCTTTTTATAGTCAAGTAAAATTCAATCAGGCAGATTTTTTAGACAATACTGAATTTAACAATAGTCAATTTGAAGCAGCAACAGAATTTACTCAGGCTACTTTTACTCAGCTTGGTGATTTCACCCGCACGGTTTTTATTCAAGTAGTAGATTTTAGTCAGGCTATTTTTCGCGATCGCGCAATCTTTGCTAAAGGTAAATTTCTCGACTCAATAATTTTTCAGAATAGTAACTTTGAAAAGACTGGTACTTTCCGAGATATCTATCTTAATTCACAGCTAAATTTACAGGATGCTCATATACTAAACCAAATCGATTTTAGTAATGCCTTTTTTACTCCTAGAGCAAGTATTAATGTTTCAGGATTAGCCTTTGATGGAATAGAAGCCAAAATCATAGGGCAACCAGGGATAATTGGTAAGTTTATTAGTGTCGATAGCTTGCAAGGAAATGAAACCGTATTCCGCAATTTAATTCACAATTTTCGTAGTTTAGAACAAATAACTGATGCTAATTATCTGGAATATAAGCAAGAGCAATTAAGAGCCAGACAAATAAGCGATCGCGTACGTAAAACTTCTTGGCAAAAAGTATTTACCTGGAAGTGGATTAGTCTCATTCTCCCCTGGCTAGGCTTGAATTTACTATTACTCCTCGGAAATTATGGTACGAACATTAATTTGCTCTTTAGTATTGGCATAATTACGATTGCTTGGTTTAGTTTTTTATTCTGGATCATTGATCGATATCGTCCCCATATTTCTCAACCAATTATTCCTAACAAATACGAAATTATAATTATGTTAATTAGCTTTTTAACTCTAACTAGCTTGAGTCTGATTAATATTTTTATTACGACTAATCAACCTTGGCTAACCATAGTTACTCTCACCATAGTTTTAATCCCGATTCCCTTGGCAATTACTAGCCAAATTTATCGATATGGTAGATTTCATCAGTTATTAAACACTACCTATTTCGTTGAGGATTCTAGTTTCCGAGAGTTTCGACTATTGTTGGGAAGGTTGCCAATTATACCTCGGTTTCCTTTTTATCGCGATCGTTATATGCCAATTCTCTGGGAAAAACGCTGGAGTTGGCTGAATTATTATAATCTTAGTTTAAATAACATCTTCAAAGTAGGATTTAACGATATTCGCCTTCGAGATCAACATTTACCAGGCTTAATCTCTACTCTAGTTTGGTATCAATGGTGCCTCGGAGTCTTATATATTGTGCTGTTACTTTGGACACTTTCTCGCACAATTCCTGGCTTGAATCTTCTGATTTATTTTTAGTTTACTGATGTTACGCACGGGCGCGATCTGTGACAATCAGAGACTGGGGACTGGGGACTGGGGACTGGGAAAGGAATGCGAGATCGTTGCCTAATAATCTCCCTAATCCTTAACCCCTAATTCCTAATCCCTACCTCAATAGATTAATTATACTAAATCCGCTTGGCAAAGGTAGTGTTTAATTTATTCATAATAGTTTTTTCATGAAATTCAGAATAACTATTACTCGTTACTCGTTACTCGTTACTCATTACTCGTTACTCATTACTCATTACTCATTACTCATTACTCATTACTCATTACTTAATTTTTTAAGTAACCTATACGAAACGGATTTAGTATTAGTACGTAACGTCAGTTAGTTTAGATATTACTGAATAAAAAAAAGCCCTGCAAATAACAGGGCTAAATAATCTAATTAAATTTGTTTGGAAAAAATCCTAGTTACTTAAAACTAGCCAATAATTTCTTTCGCTTTAGCGACTACGTTATCAACAGTGAAGCCAAATTTCTCCATGACAATACCACCAGGAGCAGAAGCACCAAAGCGTTCAATACTAACTGAACCCCCTTCAAACCCAGTGTATTTCTGCCAACCAAAGCTAGTTCCCGCTTCTACCGAAAGACGCTTGGTGGCTACCTTGGGCAGTACAGAGTCTTGGTAAGCTGCATCCTGAGCTTCAAACATTTCCCAAGAAGGCATGGAAACGACACGAACTTTTTTACCCTCTGCGATTAACTTCTCCGCAGCACCAACACAAAGTTGTAGTTCACTACCTGTACCAATTAAGATAATATCCAATTCTTCAGGAGCAAACCCACAGGAAAGGACGTAAGCCCCCTTAGTTGCTTTTTCCATCGAACTTCCTGCTAGATTAGGCACACCTTGACGAGAAAATGCCATCAATGTTGGTTTGTTTTGTTTGGCATGCTCGATCGCAACTTTGTATGCTCCAGAAACTTCGTTACCATCAGCGGGACGATATACAGTCAAATCAGGAATAGCTCTTAGGGAAGCTACAGTTTCGATTGGCTGGTGAGTAGGACCATCTTCTCCTTGTCCAATGGAGTCATGAGTCATGACCCAAATTGCCCCAACTTCTGACAATGCTGATAGACGAATTGCTGCCCGCATATAGTCGGTAAAGATCAGGAAAGTTGCACCGTAAGGAATTAACCCTGAATTATGCAAAGCCATCCCATTACAGATTGCACCCATGGCATGTTCCCGTACACCGAAGTGGACGTTACGATTTTCGTAAGCGTCTTTCTGGAAATCACCGAAACCTTTTAACTCAGTTAGGTTGGAGTGAGTTAAATCCGCCGAGCCACCAATTAATTCCGTAACTACAGGAGCTAACTTATTGAGACAGCCCTCAGAATATTTACGAGTTGCTAGCCCTTTATCTTCAGGAGTGAAGGTAGGTAAAACTTTCTCCCAACCATCAGGAAGCTGACCACTAAGGAAACGCTCAAATTCTGCTGCTTCTTGAGGATAACTAGACTTGTAGCTAGATAAAACTTGATTCCATTCTTGTTCGTAGTTTGCTCCTCGCTCCACTGCCTTTCTCATGTGGTTTAGAGCTTCGTCAGGAACTTCAAATTCTCCTACTGTCCAACCCAAACCTTCACGAGTAAGCTTGACTTCATCTGTTCCTAGTTTGGCACCATGAATTCCCGCAGTACCCTGTTTATTAGGTGCACCATAACCAATAGTAGTTGTCACCTTGATCATTGTCGGTTTGTCCGTGACAGACTTCGCCTCTTCAATCGCTTTGGCAATACCCTCTAGATCTGTATTACCATCTTCTACATGGAGTACATGCCAGCCATAAGCTTCAAAACGTTTAGAAACATCTTCGGTGAAAGCGACATCGGTTGAACCATCGATGGAAATATGGTTATCGTCATAGAGAGCAATTAGCTTTCCTAGTCCCTGGTGTCCCGCAAAAGAACAAGCTTCTCCAGAAATTCCTTCCATGTTGCAACCATCACCCATAATAGTATAGGTGTAATGATCGACTAAAGTGGCATCAGGCTTATTAAACTTCGCTGCCAGATGAGCTTCAGCCAATGCTAAACCCACTGCGTTAGCAATCCCTTGACCTAATGGGCCAGTTGTAACTTCTACCCCTGGAGTGACGAAGTTTTCTGGATGTCCAGGAGTATTAGAACCCCATTGACGGAATTGCTTAATATCTTCAATTGACACACTGTCATACCCGACAAGATGCATTAAAGCGTACTGCAACATGGAGCCATGTCCAGCAGAAAGTACAAAGCGATCGCGGTTGAACCACTGGGGATTCTTGGGATTGTAACGCATGAACTTATCCCACAGCACAAATGACATGGGAGCAGCTCCCATGGGCAATCCTGGATGTCCAGAACTAGCCTTCTCTATGGCATCTATGGCTAAAAAGCGGATCGAATTAATACAAAGATTCTCAACTGAATTAGTTGATGGAGTGGCAACTACCATATTTGTTATATAAATAAACTACGATAAAACAAAAAAATTTGAGCTTGCTGAACGCACTGGAGAAGGAGCTTGAACCTTCAGATCTTGATTTTATAAATGTTGTATCAAGTCTTCGTCTTATCTTCTCATCCCATTGGATCAGCTAGCAAGTTTAAACATCTCTCAGATTTAATAAATTGTATTTTCCAATACAGCAGACTAATAAATTTGTCTGATTTACTTATTTTTAGTGCTAGCTATATTTTTTAAAAGCGAGAGTAACATTGTGACCCCCAAAACCAAAGGAATTGGATAAAGCCGCATTTACTTGATGTTCTCGACTGGAATTGGCGATATAGTCTAAATCGCACTCTGGATCTGGATTAGCCAGATTAATTGTTGGGGGTACTCGATCGTTAGCGATCGCCATTACTGTTGCTACCGCTTCAATTCCTCCTGAGCCTCCCAGCAGATGACCAGTCATCGACTTGGTGGAACTGACTACAATTTCCTGGGCTCGCTTACCTAAAGCCTTCTTAATTGCCTTGGTTTCATTAGAATCATTCGCCTGGGTGCTGGTACCATGGGCATTGATATAATCTACCTCGTCTGAGGTTAGATCAGCATCAGCCAAAGCTAATTCAATGGCTTTGGCTGCCCCTTGTCCTCCTGGGACAGGAGAAGTCATATGATAAGCATCACAGGTCATACCATAACCAACGATTTCTGCATAAATTCTGGCTCTACGAGCAAGAGCATGTTCTAGCTCTTCAATAAACAGAATACCCGAACCTTCCCCCATAACAAATCCATCCCGATCTTGATCGAAAGGTCTGCTGGCATGGAGAGGGTCATCATTACGAGTTGAGAGAGCTTTTGCCGAACAAAATCCCGCAAAGGAAAGAGGAGTTACTGCCGCTTCGGCACCACCACAAATCATGGCTTTAGCGTAGCCTCCTTGAACAAGGCGGAAGGCATCACCAATGGCATGGGAGCCTGCTGCACAAGCAGTTACTGTACAGGAGTTTGGCCCTTTCGCTCCTGTATGAATTGCTGTTAATCCCGCTGCCATATTCGCGATCATCATTGGAATCGTAAACGGGCTAACTTTTCTTGGCCCCTTGGTAATCAAGTTTTCGTTTTGAGTCTCCATGACTCGCAACCCGCCTACCCCTGTTCCAATTAAAACCCCCACCTGATCAGCATTCAACTCATTAATCTCGAAGTTAGCATCTGCGATCGCTTGTTTACTGGCACATACACCAAATTGCGCAAAACGATCCATTCGCTTGGCATCTTTTTTATCTAGATATTGATGAGGGTCAAAATTTTTCACTTCCGCAGCAAATTGACAGGCGTGTTGTGAGGCATCGAACAGAGTTATTGGACCTACTCCATTACGTCCCTGTAATAAACCATCCCAATAGTCTGCTAAATTGTTGCCGATGGGAGTGATTGCACCCAAGCCTGTAATTACAACTCGCTTGTTTTGCCTATTTGTCATGTTTGCCCTTCTTACACTTTTGATATGGCACAATTTGTTTCAAGGCTGCTGTTTGGCATTGATTGCTTCACTTTAATTTCTCGAGTAAATTGAGATCGGGAAGTGAATTAATTTGATCGCCACTTTCTATCTGATTAGCTCCTGGGGACGATTGCTTCAGCACGATTATATTAGCAGCCATCATGAATCTGAACTTAGACTAGGAACTCAATTTTATTAGGCAGCAGCAGTTTCTTTACTAATATGTTCAACTGCTTTGCCGACCGTATCTATTTGTTCCGCTGCTTCATCAGGAATCTCAATATCAAACTCTTCTTCCAAAGCCATGACTAATTCTACCGTGTCTAGGGAATCAGCACCCAAGTCAGTGGCAAAACTTGCTTCTTCCGTAACTTGCTCAGCCTTTACTTCTAGTTGATCTATGACAATACCTTTCACTTTCTCAAAAATCTCTTGATTCATTAATTCTTTCCTACTAAATAACCTGTTTTAACAACAATAAATATATGTTTAGGAAAATTAAACATTATTTTTCCCTAATCAAACTTAAATCTCAGCTTAAATAAAAAAGCGACAATTTCCATCTTATCGGAAAGGGGGACAAAGTTAATCGCAAATCTGCAATTGCCTTACCCCATATTAGATTCAGCTCTGAAATTATAAACTAAAAACAAAGACGGAAGGCTACCTTTGGGTCGATAATTCTTCCGTCTACATCATATTGACACCTAATTTATTAGAAATTGGAATCCGTCTTTAGATAGCATTGACTAGTGATCTAACTAATGACCTAACGTCTACCAGTTCTAACGTTTTTTGCCATATCTTTGAATTTATTTAGACTACCACCAGGGCGACGACGGTAATTGGTAACTGTGGGCATTAAGTTGCTAGTAGCAAAGGTTTCTGACTCAGTAGCAGCACCATTACTACTCGCACTTCCGTTACTGTTGTTGTTGTACATCGCGGCAACCCAAAATGGTGGATCGTAAGAAGATGCCCCAGAGTTTTTGGCAGTTACCTTTGCTGACTCGGTTTTTGTCGTGGATTTCCCTGTCTTACCCTTTTTCTTGGATTTGGCTTTTGATTTGCTTGATGCCTTCGCTGCAACTGGTTTTGCTTGCTCAGGCTTGTCTTCTGTAACTACAGACGCTAATTGTTCTTGGGCAGTATCAGTAACTTCTGTAGCTGTTTTAACTGCCTCTTTTACAGGCTGAGAATTAGCGACTGACGCTGCTTTCTCTTTCACAGTATCGGTAACTTCCGTAGCTGCTTTGGCGACATCTTGTACTACTTTGGAATCTTTTACTTCATCCAGCTCTAGATAATATTTCTTATCCGATTTGAATAGGTTTTTTAATATTCCCATGGCTTACGATTACTCCTAAATTAATAAAACTAAAGAATCGATGCTAAATTGAAGGTAATTATGCTTGAATAGTCTTGTTTATCTATCTGGTGACTAATTTGTTACTAACTGAGTGATGCGTTATCCTAGCCAGAACCAAACCATCATCATTATTAACAAGACACAGTAATCAAATTCGGCTTGCTTTTTGCTCTGTCTAAATTGAAGGAGCGATAAAACACGATCTATAAATTGTTACTATTTCCATCAAGCCAGAAAAATACACCTACTGCAATCATACTTTACAAAACTTAATTGGCATTGGCAATTAGCAATAGAGGATTAAATGGAGTCAATAGTTACTTAATCCAAACAGTTTTGATATTGACGAATTCGTGTATACCCTGGCTACTAAGCTCTCTGCCGTAACCCGATCGCTTGATGCCACCAAAAGGTAGACGAGGATCGGACTTGACCATGCCGTTAATAAAAACTGCGCCAGCTTCAATTTCGGAAACTAAACGTTTGCTTTGCTGGACATTATTTGTCCAAGCACTAGCACCCAAACCAAAGGGAATGTGGTTGGCTAGTGCGATCGCCTGATCGATATTTTTGACGGTGAATAGTAATGCCACAGGACCAAAAAACTCTTCTTGGGCTGTAGCAGAGTCTACAGAGATATTAGTTAAGATTGTTGGTGGGTAATAGTTACCTGGACGATCTGTCAGGGGCTTGCCACCAAGTAAGACAGTTGCCCCCTGTTTAATAGCTTCCTGTACCTGTTGGTCTAATTCTGTAAGAATACTAGCGGTTGCTAAAGGGCCAATATCAGTGCTTTTTGTCATCGGATCGCCAATAGTTAAGGCTTGAAACTGAGCTAATAGTTGCTCTTTAAAGCGTTCGGCAATACTTTCGGCAACAATAAACCGTTTGGCAGCAATACAAGACTGTCCATTGTTGAGCATTCTGGCTTTAACTGCTGTCGCTACGGCTTCTTCTAAGTCAGCACTTTCTAAGACGATAAAAGGATCGCTTCCCCCTAATTCCAGCACGACTTTTTTAATTTGTTGTCCCGCAGCGGATGCCAATGCTGCTCCCGCAGGTTCGCTTCCTGTAAGGGTTGCAGCTTTGACCCGATTATCTTCAATGATTGGTTTAACCTGACTGGCACCAATTAATAAGGTTTGAAATGCTCCTGAAGGAAAACCAGCTTGGTCAAGAATCAACTGGATTGCCAAGGCACACTGAGGCACATTAGAAGCGTGTTTGAGGATACCTACGTTACCCGCCATCAAAGCAGGGGCAGCAAAGCGAAATACCTGCCAAAAAGGAAAATTCCAGGGCATTACTGCCAGTATGATCCCTAAAGGTTGATAGGCAATATAGCTCTGGCTAGCATCACTAGGGATGGAGACATCTGCTAAAAATTCAGGGGCTTTTTTCGCATAAAAACGACATACCTTGGCACATTTTTCTACTTCAGCGATCGCACTTTGTAGAGTTTTACCCATTTCCGTGGTCATAATTTGGGCAAACTTAAGTTTGTCTTTTTCCAAGATGTCTGCTGCTTGGTTTAACCATTGGCTTTTTTGGGCAAAAGTAGTGTGACGATATTGTTCAAAGGTTGACTGTGCTAAAGCTAGCTTAGTTTCTATTTCAACATTCGTTAGGGGAGTAAAAGTTTTGAGAGTTTCACCCGTTGCGGGATTGATAGTTGCGATCGCCATTTGTCCTTCCCCCTGTAGGCTATATATTATAAGCCTAGCTCTATATTCTGCGAGGGTTGTTGTTTTTAGGGAAAACGTAATTATTTTTAAATAGATTTAAGCTCTAAGATTTTTAGAGAGCTTGAACAGTAAAACTTTGTGGTACACAACCTCTCTAACATACTAAATTGTGCTAAATTCCTGATTAATGTCCGAACCATTATTTTCTAATTAATCGAAGCTTATCAATGATTATGAAAGAAAGCTGTGTTAAATAATTCTGATAAAAAAGAGCCTAAGACTTTACCGTGTTGAGTCTTGGCTCTTAAATTTTGTACCCCTTCACACGTCGGCAATTCTAATCAGGGTGCTCTGACTTGTCAATACATTTTGACTAACGATCAGCGTATATGTCCTAAACAAAGGCTTTCCCTAAAAGGAACATACCCTTTCTGAATAGAAGTAAATAGATCTCCCCAATAGCCTAAATTCAATAGCTATATTTTGTAGCTATTGAGATAACAGGTCATTCTCTATTCCTGTTGTCTCAGTTGTCTCATAATTATTTTAACTTTGACAAGTTTACTGGAAAGTTAATTTATTGAACTGACATTAAACAATACTAGAAAATCAGTAAATACAACTAGAAAATATCATTATTCTAAATAAGCTAATTAATCAACAAAATATCTATGAATTATTATCTTAAATTATTGAAATGTCAACTGATATTTAAAAAATATCTGGAAGTATTTAAGATCAATACAATACAATAGATAATTTTCAGCCATTTATATAAAGTTTAAGATTCAATATTTATTATCAAAAATCTACGTATTAACACGGAAAACAATAAATTAAATTCATGATAGGCTCTAAAAAGCCTTTTTTTTATCTGAAATATCAATATCTCAATTTTTCGCGGGCAAATAAGTATTTTTGACTACGGATAGATAATAACTTTTTACACTCCTTATTTTTACTTAGAAATATACTATTGACATTTGATAAATTTCGATGAAAATAGATAGATGAAGACGATAAAAAACTTAATAAAAAAATTTTTTTATTTTGTATTCTGTCTTACCAGAAGCAAATTAAATATGATTTATTATAGTTTTTAGATAATTTCATTATCAAGTTGTCAACCATGTGTTTAGGTCGAGTTTAAATCATAAATAGTGAGGAATAATTAATCATGTCAAGTATCGTTACCTTAGCAACTCCAGGGTCTACGTTTGAATCCACAATTGTTGGTGAAAACTTAGAAATTATTGGACAACAGGGCGAAGAAAATATCATTAAGGTTAAAGGTGACTCGCCAATTACTATTGTGGGTGGCTCGTTACAAGATACGATTACAGCAGGTGCTGGAGATGCCACTCTTCTCTCGGGAGATGGAGACGATATGCTGAAAGGTGGTATCGGTGATGACATTCTCAGTGGTGGAGAAGGTAAAGATACAATCTATGGCGGAATAGGTGCCGACTTTATTTTTGGTGGTGCTGGAAACGACCTTATTAGAGGTGGTTTGCCAGGAATGGATTCCGATGGCGATCCTATGGGAGATACCATCAAAGGCGGTGCTGGAGAAGATATCTTTGAATTTGCCAAGGGTGAATTTGACTCAGGAGCAGTCGATGAAATTGTAGATTTTCAAGAAGATGGTTTTGCCGATTTAATAAGAGTTTTTGGAGTTACGGAGGGAGGTGTTACTTACGATTCTGAAACAGGATTAGTATCAATTAATGGTCAAGAAGCAATTGATATTGGCACTGGTTTGGATGTTGAAATCAATAAACAAGGCGATAGCGATACTTGGGAGTTATTCTAAGTAAGGGATTCAATTGTCTTTGATTAGATGAATAGTAACCTGTTTGCAGAAGCATCTCTGAAGCAGATTGTTGCTCACTGCGTAAAATTTAAGTAATACTATTTAGACCCATGACTAGAAGTTGTGGGTCTAATAGTTTATTTGGGTACTTGAGTTAAAATTTTTGTTAGATGAATTTGCGAAAATATAAGCTATTTTAGTTAGGTCTAAATTTATATTTTATGTCTGAAGTTAGCTCGGTGCTTAATTTGTTCGAGCTTTGATTGTAATATTGTGTAACTTGAGAGCGGGTCATTCCCATTACCGTCCATGATTAGAGGCGAATCCTCAATTAGAAATATCAAATCTCACTTAGCACAAGGAGAATGGCAACAGGTTATTGATATCTGTCAACAAAAAATTAATAGCGCCAATGGTCTAACTAGCTTGCAAAAAATTGATTGCTACACATATATAGCCAGGGCTTATACTCAACAGGGTGAAATAGCTCTAGCAATAGATGCATATCAAAAAATTCTCAGTATTTCAAGTAACCAAGGGGAGATCTATGCTGAATTAGGTTTATTACATAGTAAACAAAAAAATCCGAGTCAAGCTGCCTGGTATTACCGAGAGGCTTTAAAACTTCAGCCACAGTGGGCGGAATTGCAATATAATCTCGGCGTAATATTGCATCAGTTGGGTAATTGGCAAGAGGCAATTGCCACCTATAATCAAGCCCTCAAAATAAAACCTAATTATCCAGCAGCTTATTTTAATCTGGGAGTACTCTACGACCAAAAAGGAGAACTCGAAGCAGCGATCGCTGCATATCAACAAGTAATTGCGATCCAGCCTGATATGGTGAGAGCTTACAGTAATTTAGGAAGCACTTTTGCCAGGCAGCAAAAATATACTCAGGCGATCGCTACTTTTAAACAAGGCATTAGCTTTGATCCCACATGGGCAACCTTACATAATAATTTGGGTCAAGTATATTGGTTTGAGAGAGAGTTAGGATTAGCACTCAAAAGTTTTGAAACGGCGATTATTTTAGATCCCACAATGTCCTTGGCTCATCATAATTTAGGTCGTCTATGGCAATATCAAGGCAACTATCCCCAAGCAGCTAAATGTTTTCAAACAGTCACTAAATTAGAGCCGAAGAATATTTTAGCCTATGCTAATTATGCCGATGCCTTACAAAGATTAGGAGATTTAGAATCTACTCTAGACTGTTGGCGCAGGATAATCGAGCAATCACCAGATTTCGTAACTGCATATTGTCAAAGAAAATTAGCTAGCAGTCCCCAGGATCTTTTGGAAATAGCGAAGCTAACCTGCGCTCGCTTTCTTCAGGCTCTTCAGCAAGAACAAACCATGGTCGCTTATGATCATCTTTGGCGTACTTATAGCTACATGGGAGATGTGCTATTTGAGTTTGGGGGAATGAGACAAGCTGAGATTTACTATCAACGAGCATTACAAATTAAACCAAAGAACCCAGAATTGTATCTTAAGTTAGGGAATTGTCTGGCACGACAAACAAGATTTGATGCTGCTGTGGCAATTTATCATCTGGGCTTATTCTTAGAACCAGATAATTCTCCAATTTGTTTTCAGCTAGGTAAAATTTTAGAGCGAACTCAGGAGACAGAAGAAGCGATTAATCTCTATGAGAAAGTGCTAGATCAAGAAATAGAGCAAGTACCCGATTGGCAAACTCTACCCAAGTTATTTCCCTCAGCAGAGAATTTATCGTCCTTACCGACCAAAATTTATCATCATACTCAAGATTGGGTTCGAGACTGTATTCTCAAAGATTTTAATTATGTTCAAATAGCATGGTCTCAAGAGCAATCAGCAACGGTTCAAATTAAATCAGCCAGGCAGTCAGAAGTAATTAACATTACCCCAGGAGAGACATATACTCCAGACTGTGGGGGGGTTAATTGCCTTAAGTGCATGGGTAAGCTCATTCAGCAATTTAAGCCCATTCAAATTGGACTAAATGCCTATAGATGTTCTTTAGAAGAAGCTCCTAGGATTCCAGCAAGATTACCTTTTGTTGTCACCATTCCTGAGGGTAGAGCCTGGATTGCCCCTAAAAAAAACTCCTGGGTGATTTGTAATGCCTTGGCGGTAATTACTCCCGATAATTACCTGTTGGGTGATTTATCCAGAGACTATCCCTGGTTTTTACCTGGATGTCCTTATCAAGAGAGAGGGGAGCATAAGATTTTTGAACAGCAAACTATTCCTCCCATCGAGAAAATTGAGGGGAGAGTAGCTTTACTATCTGGTCTAGCAGGTCATGTTTACTATCATTGGATGTTTGATATTATTCCCCGTTTGGAATTGATAAATCGTAGTGGAATTAAGCTCAAAGAGATTGATTGGTTTGTGGTTAATAGTCTGAGTAAACCATTTCAACAGGAGACTCTTAGTTTATTGGGGATTGACCCCAATAAAATTATTGAAAGCGATCGCCATGTTCATATTCAAGCCACAGAGCTAATTGCACCGTCTTTCCCAGGATACTTAGATTGGGTTCCCGAAGGTACGATTAAGTTTCTGAGGCAAACTTTTTTACCTCAAGTCAATTCAGTTCAGACTAGTAGAGCGAAAATTTACGTGAGTCGAGCTAGGGCTAAAAACAGGCAGTTAATTAATGAACGAGAAGTTAGCGAATTACTAACTGAGTCAGGATTTACCACAGTGTTCCTCGAAGAAATGTCTTTTTTGGAACAAGTGGCAGTGTTTGTTAATGCCAAAATTATTGTGGCACCCCATGGTTCGGGGCTAACTAATTTGGTTTTTTGTTCTCCTAAAACCAAGGTGGTGGAACTGTTTTCTCCCAACTATCTAAGAACGGATTATTGGATGATTAGTCAACAACTAAAATTACAACACTACTATTCAGTGGGACAAAACTTTGATTGTCCATCCCTACGCAACTTAATGTATCAAAATGCTCTAACGGAGGATATTTTAGTTAATATTGATTCTCTGAAACTAATTTTGCAGCATTGTCAGCACCAGGACTGAAGATATTATAGTTATCCTGATTAATTCCCGTGGGTTTATCCGTACTATAAGTAATGAGTAATGAGTAATGAGTAATGAGTAATGAGTAGTAAGACCAGCCATTCGTATGTTTCGTATTTAGAATGACTATAGTCATTGAAGTAGTAAACCATAACAATTAAACATTTTTATTCGTGGACTCTAGCTATTTAGCTCAAGCAATCATTCAGTGTGAACAGGCAATTAAAGAAGAAGCAGATCAACCTCAAACATGGCAAGCTGCTTTTAAAAATTTGGGTAATTTGCTTCAAGGACAGGCGGAATTTGATCGAGCTATTGTCTGGCATTCTCTAGCTTCAGACAGCAAACTCAATTTGCCAGAAGCATTATCCCAATTAGGGGAATTGCACATAGTAGAACAAAATTGGACAGCAGCTTTAAACT
>CALLPS010000102.1 GCA_938015355.1 uncultured Pleurocapsa sp. | reverse complement strand
TGCTGTCATATTATAATCAATCGTTGGCAAATGCAGCCTAATTTGAGATTTAATATCATTGATTTAGCAATTTTAATTGAAAGGGCACTACCTCCAGGAGGAGCATACTCTCGTGTCTCTCGCAAATTGAGACAATTAGTTAAAGATTTTCAAAAAAATGAGTACTACACAAGAATTCAGCGTTTAGCACGTTTAATTGATGGTAGTTTGGAGCCAGACCAACGTCGTCGTCATCCCATCGAAATTGTCACTAACTCCGTAGGAGATCTGATTCAACGTTATCCTTATCTACATCAACACTGTCTAGTTGCCGAAGGTAGTACGAATGAATTTCAGCAAACAGTCGAAACTATTCAAGCAGGAATTCAATCCAGTTATGAAATGAATTTGTCGCAATATATTACTCATCGAGTGCGGATGGCAAAGTTAGTCAAGAAATATAAAGCGGCAAATAAAAATAAAATTCCTAAAAAATTAATCACGCAGGTAGATAACCCAACATTATTAAGTAATCGAGAATTGGATAAGGCTTTACGTCACTACATGGGAAAAGTAGAGCGAAATTCTACCTACTATGACTTGTCTCAAAATTTTCTGACTCACACAAGCCAAGTTAAAACCTACAAAGCATTTAAGGCTGATCTCCATGAATACATTATGTCTGGACTTGGTTCAGAGTATCGGGGCGGGCATTTTAATCATAGGCTACAAGATTTTTTATGCGATACTCTAACTGATTTCGATCATCGAGAGCTAGACGAGTTTCTAACTTTACGTACTTATTGTCAACTCTTTAAATTTTTAGTAGTAGAAAGCAAGAGTAATACCAATCATGAACATTACTTAGATCTTGTAAATCACCTAGGAGAAGTTAGAACAATTGGGCTATTGCTGAAGCTAGTCTTATTGTGTAATCGGGTAAAACCCTACTTAGAGCAGAGATTTTCCATTCTATTTTCCAACTATGAGAGTGTAGCAGAAGATCAAGCTCCTTGGTTAATTAAATCATTAGAAAATTTACAGGTAGCTTTTAGTATTCATTTTGGTCAAGCCGACTTTTCTCTAATTCAAATTATCTAAGGTTAAGATATGACGATAGTAATCAATACTTCGTCTTCATCAGATAAAGTATTGAGCTTCTTATCCTACGATATATATATAATTCCTCGTCGTGATTAGAGACATAAGTGGTTCGAGTCGGCAACCAATCGATCAAGAATGCAATATTGTCTATGACTACTTGCGTCAGCGCTCAGCTATTCAATCGCCTCCAGAATTAATTCAAGAATTCCAGAATCTATTGCAACAGGGTAGAAATGAAGATACTAAAATATCCAGGATCTTAGAGAAAATAATCTTTGCCCCTAAACCACGGTTTGAAATATTCTTAAGTCATTGTTTTTATTTGATTTTGGATTGTTGGCTAGATACTCCAGAATCCATGGACTATGTTGATCAATTGGCGAATATTTTTGAGGCTTTGGGGAAAACAAGATCTTATGATCGCCGACGCAAACAGCTCGTTCAATTAGTTGAAGACTATCAACAGACTGCATCTTATTTACAAGTAAAAGCAGTTATCGCTATTATTCATCCTCAACCAATAGGAAATGAGAGTGGTGAAAATTTCCTAATCAATAATGAAGTATCTGGCAATAACAGTAGTCATATTAAGAAGACTACCAATACCTATCTATTACGCTATCCCTACTTATATCAACACCTTTTGCCTTCAGATGAGCAATTTAAGCAGCTTCATCATCTCCCCTTATTTATTGAACAGCTACGGGATAAACGACAGCAAGACTTTGAAATTTTATTATCACAACATATTATCTATCGCTTTAGATTAAAACAAGTCGCAAGAATGAAATTATTGACGAAAGGGGCAGGAAAAATGATTACCAAAGTTGATAATCCTAGCTTACTTTCTGAGAGAGCATTCCGAACGGCATTAAAGCAGTATGTGGGGAAAATAGATAACAAGAATACTACTTTAGAGAGAGCGCAACGTTTTGTTGTCGAAAATGAGCTATGCCGAAATTATGGAGAGTTTAAACAAAATCTATATAATTTTATCGTAAGTGATATTAAACCCAGAAACAATACTTATAAATTCTCAAGTCGATTCCAACAAAAACTTGCCGATATATTTCCGCAATCCGATGCCAAATCTTTAAATAGGACTCTTATTCTACAAACTTGTCGACAGCTATTTAGTTTTTTGATTGTTGATCATACTGTTTCCCCGAATCCGCAGCGATTTGCGGAATTGATTTCCAATCTAGGAACAGCTCAGGTGATGATGATGTTAGTTAAAATCACCTTAATTTGTCCTGAATCAAAATCAGATCTGGAAAAAAAGATTTGTTCCATTGTCTCCCACTATCAATTACAAAATATACAAGAAATTCTCTGGCTCATTAAAAGCCTGGAACATTTGTTAGTTGCATTTAGCATTTACTTTGGCAACCTTGATGTTTCTCTGGTCAAATCAGCCATTACGAATCAGACAGCAGTCAAAAATAGTTGATTAAGAGAGAAAAGAGCAAAGTAATTAATCTTCTATTCATGCACGAAGTATATTTTAGAATTTTAGTCAAAAAATAAAAAACTAAACTTACTAAACTTACTAATCATGCTTTGTTCCGAAGAATTGCTAAAACTAGAGCTATTCCAACAACTTTCTCCAGCTCATCTAGAGTGGATATGCGATCGCGCGATCGAGATTGAATTACAGAAGGGAGACATCTTAATCAAAGAGGGAGAGCCTCATCGGGGCTTTTTTATTCTGACATTTGGCAGTGTTAGTATTACTCGGTTTAGTGAGGGAGTGGAAATGCCCATTGGACAACACCATACACCTGCTTTTTTTGGTGAAATGCAAGTTATGGCGGATGATCTGATGCCAGTAACTCTGGAGGCTTTGACTGATTGCCAAATTTATGAACTAAAGAGTGATGATTTTTTAGAATTAGTCTATCAATGCCGTGACTTTGGCAAAATGGTTTGTCGCACGGTACAGAAGAGATTGATAGGTTTACAGTCTTTTATTCTCAATCGGGAAAAGATGGCAGCTTTGGGAACACTTTCTGCTGGGTTGGCTCATGAACTTAATAATCCTGCGGCGGCAGTAGTGCGATCGCTCCAAGATATTATGCCTGCAATGTTAGAGTTACAGCGGATGAATCTAGTATATGGACAGCGTAACGTAGAGGAAGAACATACACAGAAGTGGTTTAAAATGAGGGACGATGGTTATGATTTTATTGCCAAAAATTGTTCCGATCCTCTGAGCTTAATGGATCGAGAAGATGAAATTTTAGCCTGGTTAGAAGACTATGGCGTAGAAAACGCCTGGAAGTTAGCTGAACCTTTAGCCGCAGGAAATGTTGACCCCAAAGATTTAGATCCAATGATGATTCGTTGGCGCGACGATCCTACGGAATTGAGAGATATCGGATTGCGCTGGCTGGCTTTATCTTTTGAAGTGATGACGATGATTCAGGCTGGTTTGCGAGGTGCGGAGCGAGTTTCTGAATTAGTCCAGTCGATGCGCTCTTATACTCATTTGGATCAGGGTGCAAAGCAAAAAATCGATGTTCATCAGGGTATTGAAGATACGTTGCAACTTCTGTCTCATAAGCTAAAACAGGGGGTAAAAGTTAAACGCACCTATGATCGCTCGCTACCGAAGATCTTCGCTTATGGCAGTGAATTAAATCAGGTTTGGACTAATTTAATTGATAACAGCATCGATGCGATGGAGGAGCAAGGGAATCTGGAAATTGTGACCTTAGGGAAGGGAGATCATATCATTGTCAATATTATTGATTCAGGAGTGGGTATTCCCCCAGAAATTCAGTCTCGTGTTTTTGAACTCTTTTTTACGACCAAAACTGTTGGCAAAGGATCAGGATTGGGTTTGGATAATGTGAGACGCATTGTCGAAAATCGTCATCGAGGCTCCATTACCCTCGAATCTGAACCAGGAAGAACCTGTTTTAGTATTTGTTTTCCTGTTAATAGTTAAGATCCACGGCATGAAACCCAGAGACTCTTGCGACTTGCTTCGGGGCTGGTATTTTTTGATAAATAGAGATTGCCTCCTCGAAATACTCTTTACTTTGAATTAGTTGGTCATTAACTTGTAAAGTTATGCCCCATTGAAAGTAAGCTTCTGCTAGATCGCATTTAGCAGCAATTTTTTCTAGTAATGCCACTGCTTGTTGATGATCTTGGTTAGCCTGTTTAAAGTTATTCTCGAAACGGGCAATATTTCCTAAGCCAATCAATGACTTGGCTTTGATCTGAGTATAATGGCTAGATTGAGAAAAAGCGATCGCTCTGTTCCAGATTTTTCTCGCAGGTTCGATCTGTTGATGATTAAAAAATATTTGTCCTAGGATCTGCATGAAATAGGCAAAACGCCCCGTGTTATAGGCTTGATCTTCAAGATCAATAATTAAGCGGTAGATTCGAGAGACAGTGGCATTAGGCAAGGCTGATGTTTTTATAGAGGAATTAACTAATGCTAATCCTAAACTCGCTTTTTCTGACCAAGGATGATGTTTGGTATTATGAGCAAGCTCAATTACCTGTCGAAACAAATCTGCTGCTGTGGTTAATTCCCAGAGATCGATATTGTACAAACCCAAACTGAGTAGAGAATCTACTTCCAACATCCGCCAATAGTATAAATCATGACGGTTTTCTTGAGTTACGGGGATTAATTGCCGACATTTTTGACTAGTAACAATAGTTTGCTGCTGACAGGCGATCGCTCGATGGACTTTGCCTGTTGTCCAGTAGAGATCTCCGAGGATATTATTTAATTCACTACGATGGCGATCATGTTTTACCTGCTCGATAATCTGCTTGATAGCCATGGATAAAGGTTGAATGATACCGAGGCGATAGAGGGTTGTGCCCAAGGTTAAAAACTGTCCCCACTGGTTTTCCCGACTGTAGAGAATTACTTTCCCTGCTGCCTCATAGTCATTAATGGCAAGGTAATGATAATAAGCTTCTAGGGCAGTTAAACCGTCTTGAATATTGTTAATGCGCGTAACACTGTTGGTTAAGTAATCAGCAATCTGACGATGGGCTTGTGTCCATTCTGTGGTTGATAATTGCAGTCTTAACCTCGCTTCTGCTTGAATGATCGGATGCAACCAATATTGTCCCTGAGAAAATTCTAAAAGCGATCGATTTCGCAGGGAATTAATGACCCGTTTCTGTCTACTGGTTACATCCCATAGCAGACATAATAATCCTGAGAGGGAAACTTGAGGCAGATCTTGATAGCGATGACAACCTAGGCGACATAATAGGCGATAAGCCTGAGCATCTTGCTGCTGGAGGCGATTAAACTGACTGACAACGAGGTTTTTTAAATCTGTTTCCACTAGCGGATCGTGTCGGTTTTCCTGCCAATACTGCTGGATATCACCCTGATAATCTTCTTGGATAATGCCGCAAACCATCGCCATTGCCTTGGCATTTCCGCCATAGGTTTGATGGATTTGAGTAATTGCTGGGTTGTGTTTAATCTGATGCGCTGTAAAGTATTTCTGCCAAGCTACTAGATCCAATCCTGGTAGACGATAGTGTTCTAAATTAATTTCTGCTTCGCAAAGGCGATCGCGGCTGGTGATAATAGTTGTAGACTGTACCTTAGTATCAGCTAAAATTCGCAACAGTTCAATATAGTCTCGATGGGAATTAATCAATTTGCCATTATGATCTAAAGCAGGTTCTAAATTATCAATTAAAATTCCTACCCGACGTTGTTCTAAACATCTTTTAAATCTGGAGAGAGTGACCCCAAATTCTTTACCTGAATCTTGATGGAGATCTCGCTGTAACCATTCTTCTACCACTGCCGCCACCGAAACAATATTAGCTGTCTCTTTTGCCATCAAGACTTCTAAAGTTAAGTCAAAATTCTGCTGGGCTAAAAACTGCTGGGCTAAAGTAGTTTTCCCTACTCCTCCTTTCCCTTGCAGCACAATTATTTTATGATCTTGATTGACTAAATTTTGCAGATTGGCGATCGCCTGTTTTCTACCAACAAAATCTTTAACGAGTAGATTATCGGTGATATTGTCTTGTTGGGCGATCGCTGTTTTAATAAGATCCAGATTATCTAGAGATGTAAATTGTCTGTTAATTAGACTCCGAAAATTACTTTTAGTGACTTTTTTTCCCCAAGCCTGAGATAGCAATTTCCATAATAATGACCCTGTATCCTTGGCATGTCCTTCCGTACAACCATATTCATCGGCAATTTCTAAATATGTTCGACCTTGCCAAACTTTCGTAATAATGGCTTGTTGTAAGTCTGTCAGATGTTTATTCGTCTGGCGATAAACTTCTCGATTTACGAACACTATTGCTGAATCAAGATCCATAACTGAGCTATTGCTAATAAAGTCAGGTGATTTTCAGCGGGTAAGCACTGCAAAATTAAAGCACATCTCTTACGACTATAGCGGTTCTTCATCTCATCAGGTAGAGATCTAAATAAGCGCAAATTACGACAAAAAACACAGATACTATGGCAATATCTGTGTCTTGATTATTAGTTAAGAATTATTATTAACACCGTTTTACTTTTGAGTTAAGACAGATAGCTAAAAGCTAATTATAAAAATGAATCGGCAAATTCTTGCATCATGTCCTGTTTAACTCCTGCCAAACTTGAATCAGCAGCATATTCCATAATATCGATTGATTCATAATTGTCATATCCTTCCATTGCCATTCCCAAGGAGGAATTCCCACCCATGTCGGAGAAATCAGACTGAAAAATTTCCCCTAATACAACAACATCGTTTCCTGGACTATCGAAAATAGCAATTGCATCATCACCACCAGCCAGAGTTACACTCTCAGACTTGCCAATTAAAACATCGCTAGGTTGATCAAAACTATATTTATATTTTTCAAATGTATTTGAATTATTTAAATCAAAACTATCATCAGAATTCTCTTCGGTAATCTCAGACTGTCCACTATTTTCTAGCTCTACTTCTACTTCGGGCGTAGAATCATTATCTTCTAGCTCTATTTCTACTTCGGGTGTAGAATCATTATCTTCTAGCTCTACTTCTACTTCTGGTGTAGAATCACTATCTTCTAGCTCTACTTCTAAGTTGGGTTGTTCATTAATATCTGCACTATTATCAATATTTTCCTCAGGAGTAGGTTCACTATTTTCTGGGACAAATGGTTCTGAAGTTGTACCTTGATTACTATTTAAAGAAGTTCCAAAAACTTGTGTCCAATAGCGATTGTAATTAACTGAACCAGTATCATTTTCTAAATATTCATAGCCAATGCCAATTTCTGTATAATTAGCGTTGAGGATATTGGCACGATGACCAGGACTATTCATCCAGCCTTCTACCACTTCCGCAGCGGTTTTTTGTCCTGCTGCGATGTTTTCTCCTACAGTTGAATATTGATAACCACTATCTTGAACTCGACTAGCAACATTAGAACCGTCAACACCTGTATGACTAAAAAAGTCATCTTTTGCCATATCTTCGCTATGGTCTTGAGCCGCATCAGCTAATTGAGAATTGGGTTTTAAAGGCTGTAATCCAGCATTAGCACGTTCAATATTAGTAAGTTTGATAACCTGGTTAATTAATTCTGAAGACATATTAAAAAATACTCACTTAATTAGATACATTAAGTAGCTTTCTCTTAACTTCTTGAATTTTTTATTTTTAACTGTGCAATAGTAAAAAATATTCAAGACTAAAAGATTAATTTTGTCTAACTCATTAGCTATGTTTTTGAAATAAAAATTATTTATTTACTGGCTAAATAAGCTCAAAAAAGCTAAATATGTAGGTTTATAAAAGAATCAATTTGGCAATCTCTCAATTGATTGTTAGTTGCTTTATTAATCCTTAATTTATTTGTCTCCTACATTTATAAGATCTTCATAAACCTTTCTTGAGTGATCGTAATTACCTAGAATATGTGCTTTTAAATACAGCTAAATACATTATCATATAGTACTTAAAATCATGTTTTTCTCCAAGCATCTGTATAAATACTTGTGATTTTTATAAAGTATTAATTAAGCAGTAATTTTATTGATTTTTAACTAATTCTGAAAATTCTGAAAATACAATTTTCCTAAAAAATAGCGATCGCAATTGTCTCTAAGACAGTTGATTGCGATCGCCCATAATTATATATATACCAAAGAATATTAAATTATCCGAAGACAAAATATCGAATTAGAAATATCCTAAGAAGCAATAATGATGCCAAAAGTTTTTAGCAGTTTTTTGGTGCTGTCAAGTTGTAATAACCTGAGCAAAATATGAATTCCAAAGAGATAGATTCCGCCAATAAATGGAATAAGCATTGATGAACTGATATGCATGTAACTTCTCTGCTTCTACTGTTTGCTGCTTTATGGGATGGGAATTTTTATTCGATTCAAGAACACGTATAATACCCAAAACGTGTCTTCCACTAGTTTCTTAATCTCAACAGTACTGATTCATATATCGAATGCAATTTAGTGTATTTTGCATTCAAATCAAACGTTATGGTGAGAATACGAATGGAGTACAAGGCTAATCCAGTAGAGGAGTGCCTTCTGTGGAAATGTTTTATAGCAGGTAATTAAACCAATGCACCGTACCATAAAACCTGGGAAAGAACTGACAGTAATCAAGAGCAAAATACGATTGAGTACGACACTCTTGCTTTCGATCCGAACTGACTAGAGTTCAACTTAATTGACTAATCTCTTGATTCAATATTTTCACGATGTAGTATCTATTTCTGGATAATACATTTTCGCCTTCTTGCGGCTACAGAACAAATTGTTTTTATAGCCCTAAAAAATTGATTAGTAACACTCAATCAAATGTATATCTACAAGTTCTAAATACCTTATTTGTCAGCTTTAATGCCCATAATAGTAGTAATCTCTTTACATTGCAAACTGAAAATGTTACCAACTATACAATATTTAACCTAAATTACCTAAAAAATAGTTAAATTTTTGATATCATCCAATTTCTTAATATTACTCTTACCTACTCAAGCTTCTGATGTTGTTCCCTAATTGCTCAAAGTAAAATTACGTCTGTAGCATTTCACCCTGTACAATGTCTAATTAATTCCTCGACACCATTGACAGGAAAGATCGAGACTCCCAACTGTTGACTGACATCTGTAACCGTCAGATCATCGAGAAATTTAGTATCGTCATGTTTAAGCATTAAAGAAGGTAATAAAATTCCTGACCCCAAATCCTGATTAGGCAAACCTCTCAGTAAATCTTGACCAGTTAATAAGCCAGTGACAGTAATTTCCTGTCCCCAGTATTGACTATTTAACGCAACTAAATTAATTTCTAATCCCTCGACCTCATTTAATTGAGCAACTAAGGGTTTAAAAGCCTGTTCGACAGCATTCCCCACTACCCAAGTGAATTTACGAGGTTGTTTGATCGCTGTCGGTAACATCTCTTTAGCTGTCGCCTGAAACTGCTTCAGAAATAGACGAATTGAACCAACACCATTACCAATTTGCGGATAGTCTTCATAATGTGATTCTGCTGGAATCTCTTGGCGGGCAATCAAAAACCATTCATCGGCTAACCAAGCAAAAGTACTACCAAACTGCTGCTTAAACTTATCTTGTAGCTGCTGTACTTGTTTAATTACTTCTCGGGCTTTTTCTTGGCTGACAGGTACTAATTCATCTTCCCCATTACGAAACCGAGTCAATCCCACAGGCACTATGGCTGCTGATGCCACGGCGGGAGTGTCTCCCTGATGAAACGAGGCTAAATCTAAGATAGTCCTCTCTAAATGCACTCCATCATTAATCCCAGGACAAACCACAACTTGAGCATGTATCTGTAACCGTCGCTCCTGAAACCACTCAAGCTGAGACATAATTAATCCCCCACGGTTATTCTTAAGCAAGCGAGTCCTAATATCTGGTTCAGTAGCGTGGATCGAGACAAATAGAGGAGAAAGACGCATCTGTTCAATGCGTCGCCATTCTTTCTCGGTAAGATTAGTTAAAGTGAGATAGCTACCGTAGAGAAAACTAAGGCGATAATCATCATCTTTGAAATAAAGACTGGCTCGTTTTCCTGGGGGCTGCTGATCGATAAAGCAGAAAGGACAATTATTATTACATTGAATTAGACCATCAAATAAAGCTGTTTCAAACTCTAAACCAAGATCATCATCATAATCCTTCTCAATCTCAATTTGATGAAGATCTCCCTCCTGATCCATCACCTCTAATTCGAGATATTCATCGCTACAGAGAAAACGATAGTCAATCAAGTCACGAGGCTGAGTCTGATTAATAGAAACGATCGCATCACCAGGTTCAAATCCAATCTCTGAGGCGATCGAATCTGGCAATACACGGCTAATTTTGGCTGGTTGAACAGTAGCTAAACTCATAATCATTAATCATATCAAGAATCAACTTTTGACGGCAGTTGCGATCGCACAAA
>CALLPS010000101.1 GCA_938015355.1 uncultured Pleurocapsa sp. | reverse complement strand
TGACCGAGGCTCTGTACTCGTCATGTATAGCCGTACAAAGTTAGGTTAGGACATCAGTAAAGTTATTAGTTCGTAAGTTACTCGTTACTCTTTACTTTAAAATGCGAAAATTAATTTTTGCCACCGTAAATTTCGCTCACCCGTTTAAAAACCCCAACTTACTACGCTGAAGTTGGGGTAGTTCATTAGATAATTGTCAATCACATTGACAAGAAAAGTTGAACGATATCCCTTAGATACGGCTCAACTTACTTTGCAAATCTACTTTTAACTTTGCATCTACTCTCCAGACCAAGTAACCCAATGGTGAGAAGTGTTTTCTTGTTTTCTTTCACTCCCACCCCAGTTTAATTGATCTAAAATTGCTCCATCAGTTTCGGCGACAGAAATATCTGAACCTGCTAATTTAGCTTCAGTCAAATCTGCACTGGTTAGATCTGTACCACCAAGATCGACATCAGTTAAATTAGCACTACTGAGATCAGCACCATGAAAATTAGCACAGCGCAAGTCAGCTCCGCTTAAATCGGCTCCTCTAAGATCTGCATTCTGTAAATCAGCACCAATTAAGTTAACTTCTGATAAATTTGCACCGACTAAACTAGCATTATTCAAGTTGGCATTGGTTAAATTAGCCTGCTGTAAACAAGCACCGCTAAGATCAGCATCATTCAAGTCGGCATCACTCAAATCTGCTTGAGTTAAATTAATTCTGGTTAAATCGGCAGCTTCAAGATGGACGGAGTGTAAGCTAGCACCTTTAAAATCTAAGATTCCATATCGATACTGACGGAGTAATTGTGTCGCTTTCATGATCATTCTGTTCCTTTACTAACAATCCCATAGCCAGCCCAGATAATCAAACTAATGGTTCCAGTTAGCTATGTTCCTCAAAATGGAGTTACATCCTCTATTTAACCTCTCAATAAACCCTGACAGTTTGTTCAATAATTTCGGTAAAAATAAAAGTTTTTAAGTTATGTCTCCATGACAAACTATCTTATGCATAAATCTTGAGGAATCTGTGAAGAACACAATTTCCGCTTTAATCGGAAGTTAATTAACAGAAATATGAGGATATTCTCTGGTGAATGTAAGATAAACAAAGCCAATCTATGTTGGGCGTTTAATGATTTACGTTTATAGTGAGCTACGGTCAGGATTTCGTTGGTTAAGGCAGTATAGTGGTGCCAAACCGAGTTTTGCCTGTATTCTCGGTTTTACTGCTACAGGTTTAATTCCAGGCATTTCCGCAGCAGGAGCAACCCCAGAAGATCGTCAATATACAGCGATCGCTGATGCTGAGTTTTTAGTCAAAGGAGTACAGAAAAATTATGCTCATCCCTTACCAATTCTCGAAGCAGGAGTCTCTCCGACATTTATTTCTCGTGCTGTAGTCGAAGCCTTAAATATTCCCACCTATATTTTTAATGCAGGCTTACTCCACAAGCCGACAGTAAGCACTATAGATCTGGGAGGAGTTGCGGCTAAATGTCTCTCGACGGGTCAAGCGATGCCCCTAGAGCAGGTACAACATCTATTTAATCAAGGCTTGCTCTGGGGCGAAAAACTGGCGGAGCGCTCTGATTATCTAATTATTGGGGAATGTGTCGTCGGCGGGACAACTACCGCATTAGCTTTATTAACAGCTTTGGGAATTGAAGCTCAAGGAATGGTCAACAGTAGCCATCCTAATTGTAATCATAGTCAAAAATTATCAGTGGTTCAAACTGGCTTGTTGAATGCCAAGATATCATCTTGTTCTGGGGAACCCTTTTCCCTAGTAGCAGCAATTGGCGATCCGATGCAAATTGTTAGTGCGGGGATGGCGATCGCTGCTAGTCGTCGGGGGGGTGTGATGTTAGCTGGAGGCACACAAATGTTGGCAGTATATGCCTTGATTGAAGCGATCGCTAACTACCATAATATTTCGTCTCAGTTATCTCAAATAGTAGTTGGGACAACTCGCTGGGTAGCGGAAGACCCCACAGGAAATACTGTTGGTTTAGCAAATATTATTAATGGAGTTCCTTTATTAGCCACTGGGTTGAGTTTTGCTACTTCCAGATATCCTAGCTTTCGTGCTTACTCTCAAGGGTATGTCAAAGAGGGTGTTGGTGCGGGAGGCTGCGCGATCGCAGCTCACCTAAAACAACATTGGACTTCCACTCAATTACTAACACTTATTGAAACTCTATTTACTAGTTATCGAAGTTTAAGAATGGATTCTGTAGGACAATAGTTGCTCTTCCAAAGCTGCAATGCGATTATAAGCAGCGGTAAGCTGAGCTGTTAAACGGCGAATTTGGGTATCAGGAGCAAGATTGTCGCTACTAGAACTAGCACTGCTGCTGCTGCTATTGTCATCTACCAAAATATCTTTATGAGTTAACTGATATTCAGATTCCCCATCTTGACCAATAAGGTTAGCTGAGGAGGCAAAATGAGGTAAAGAATAAGACTCTTGCTCAACCTGCTTTGGTTGCTGACGACTTAATCCTTTAACCTGACTGCCAATATCTTCAATCAGCTGATGCAGCTTATCTATTTTTTCTCGTAATTCGCTAATTTGTATTTGTAATGTATCCATATAATTCCTAAAAATCAATTTATTTTGTCACTGCTTTAATGCTAGAAGCATTGTTCTCAAAAATTACCACTATTCCTGATTCATTTAACAATTGCTCAACTTATTTTTATGAAGATTCACTTCTAACTCAAAGTCTTTAATCTCAAGGCATAATTGCCTCAAATGAACTAGTAAAATATCATCCATGGGATGTCCTTAGTTATTAATTGTGTCCAAGTAAATACACCTCAATATTTTTGTTTTGAACCAGCAATGAATCACCAGTTATCTCGTCGTTATTTTCTTCAAGCAACTACTGCTATAGCTTTGAGCCAAATGCTCCTAGGGTGTAGTAATGCCGAAAACATATTACAGGTGTTGTTCTTAGAAAACTCTATTCCGCCACAGTTGATTAGAGATTTCCGCAAAGGGATTAATCAAACCATAAAAGTTGATTTTAAACCGCAAACCCAACTCCCACAAATCTTTGATTCACTCTTGAATTTACAACAAAGTAAAAGGTCTGATCAAAAGACAAAAAATATAATCAGTAAGATCTTTAATAAATCTGAAGTTTATCCAAATTTAACCTCCTTAGGGGATGTTTGGTTAGCAACGGCAATTCAACAGAATCTGATTAAACCTTTATCCGTCAATAGTTTGAAAAATTGGCAAGAATTGCCCACATTTTGGCAAAAATCAGTACGTCGCGATCGCCAAGGAAACTTAAGTCCTAACGGTGAAATTTATGGTGCACCTTATCGGTGGGGAAGTACAGTAATTGCTTATCGAAGTGATAAGTTGGCAAAATTCGATTTGATTCCCACAGACTGGCAAGATCTTTGGCTCCCGCAATTACAAGATCGCATTTCTTTACTCGAATCTCCTCGGGAAGTTATTGGCTTAACTCTCAAAAAATTAGGAAAATCCTACAATACGAAGGATTTAGATGCTGATCCTCAATTTAAAGCTAAATTACAGTCAGAATTGTTAGCGCTCCATCAACAGACTAAGTTATATAGTTCAGATCGCTATCTTGAACCTCTGATTTTGGGAGATACCTGGGCGGCTGTAGCCTGGTCAACAGATATCTTGCCCATACAGAAACGCTATCCAGAGATTAAATTTATCATTCCCGCTTCAGGAACATCTTTATGGGCGGATCTTTGGGTTGAACCTCAGTCATTTCCGACTTCTGTAACAGGGGATAAGGAAGTTAATAACCAAGATCAGCAAACGAGAATTGCAGAATGGATTGATTACTGTTGGCAACCTCAAGCAGCAAAGCAAATATCCCTATTTACTAATGGAATTTCCCCAGTTTTATCTGCTTTAGCATCAGCAGAAATCCCACCAGATCTGAAAAATAATGTTTTCCTCAACTCAACCATTCTCAATGCCGACAAGGGCGAATTTCTCCTCCCTCTTTCACCAAAAACAGAACAACATTATCGAAAATTGTGGCTGGATATCCGTTCTACTTGAAGCAAAATGAAAAGTATAAAATGAACTAGTAAGTCTTAACTTCTTACTTAAGTAGCGATCGCTTTTTTCGAGATATTTTGCCAATTCAGTTTGGCTTGGTTGATGTCGTAAGGAAAAGGTCTAGTTACTGGTTGATAATCTCTGGGATTTGATTTCCCATGACGCAATACTGCATTGACTAACAAACAGTGTTGATCACTAAAATTGATCGAACCATGCAAAACTCCTCTGGGAATGGTCGCTACTTGAGGAATATCTTCACTCAAGGGAATATATTGATACTGGCGATCAAACAAAACCACGAGCACAAAACTTCCTTTAACCACTAATAGCTGATCTGTCTGATGTTTATGGACGAATAGATCATCGATACTATTAGCAGGCACTTTCACTATCATCGTCTCATCACTCGATTGAGGGGTATAAAATTCTGCCATTCCCCCCTGAATAGATTCAATTTTTTTTAGAGTTACACCTTGTATTAATCCCATAATCTTGTACCAATATTCTATAAAGATTGGAGTGCATTACGTAAATAAAAGTTACGAATACTGATCATTATGGCAAAAAACCTTGACAAATTATACTAAATAGTATTCAAGAGCACCCTTTCTCAGATCTTTTTGAAAAATAGTAACAAAAAATACAGTTTGACAGTTAAAAAAAAAATGTGAACCCTAGCTAATTAAGTTGATTAGATCGATCTAACCACTGTTGAATATCTGCCAAAACCTGATCGGGAATTTCCCAGGGAAAAAGATGAGCAACCTGGGGATAATTCTTATATTCGCAATTTTGCAGGTGCTGGGCTGTTTTTCGGCTGGCAGAGGGAATAATATGGCGATCGCATTCTCCAGATAGCATTAAGCAGGGAATATCAATCTGAGATAAATCTTCTAAGCGGTTGTAACCCTGTCTGATGGATGTAATTAGAGCTTTATTGGCTGTTTGAGAAGTCTGAAGATAGGCGGGGACTCCTTCTTTTGCTAGATACCGATAAGACTCTGGTTTATGGTTATTGATCAGGTAGCGAAAAAGCGATCTTTTACCAAAAGTATCGATATTCCATTGCCAGGCTGGTTTTAGATAATTCAAGATACCGCAGATCCCTGTAAATAATAGGTCTTGCCAGGTTTCCTTTGGATGACTACTAAGAGGGTGAGCTGCGGTAGCGATGAGAATCATGCGACTAAAGCGTTCAGGATATGCTAAGGCTAATTCCATGGCGATAATGCCCCCTAAAGACCATCCCAGTAATAAACATTGTTCTATCTGATATTTATCCAGCAACGCCATAATGTCTGTTAGGTGATCCTGCATCGTAAAATTGTCTCGGTAGCGACTTTTTCCATAGCCACGAAGATCTGGGGTAATGGTTTGATATTGCTGAGATAGATAGTTAGTAAATACAGACATACTGGTGGTGCAACCAGGATGACCATGGAGACAGAGAATGGGATATCCTTGTCCTTTAATTTCTGTATTTAATTCCATAATTTAAGATCTTTTTGCCTTGCATCTTAGTTTTACCTCTTATTAGAACCCAGGTGAAATCTTAAATTGAGTGCTAATCTTTTCAACATCGGTCTTAGAAAATATAGTTTAGAGGGTTTTATCCTTATGTTTCAGCCAGAAGATGATTCTAATAAAGATCCTTTTTCCAAAAGTGACTCAGTAAAAAATCTAGACAATATTGATGCCAATATCTCCGCCGAAAACATTGCCATACGCAAAAAACAACTTGAAAGTATT
>CALLPS010000100.1 GCA_938015355.1 uncultured Pleurocapsa sp. | reverse complement strand
CATCAGACAACAATTTTTTGAATGCCAATAAATTCAGTTTTCAAATCTTCTCTCTCTTCTTCTAAGCAAAGTTCGATGACTTCTTTCATATTTTTCATTAGTTCATCAATTGTTTCTCCCTGACTGTAGCAAGCTTGCAGTTGGGGAACTTCTCCTACATAATATCCATCTTCATCTCGTTCGATGATGACATAGAATTCTTGCTGCTTATAGGTCATAGCAATGGTGATATAACAATTTATATATTGATAATATTCTAATACAACGCTCAATTTACTATCGAGTTAGTTTGGGATCGCCTTAAAATTAGATAATGAATCAATAATGAGGAAAAAGAGCGATCGCATTATTTTGTGCTTAATCGTCAGCAGGATACCAACCTGCGGGAATGATTTTAAACTCCCACTCCTTTTTAAAAACATACATTCTTTCTATGATTTCGGAGGAAGATATAGAGCCTTTATTACCTTGAACCCAATCTTTCCTGTCTAATGTTCCGATAACTAAATAATCGACTTCACTTAGTTGAGGAATGAGTGATTCAAGTTCCTGCTTTTTGGCAATGATTAAATCGCAACTTGGACAATATTTACACTTTTTGTTAAATAAGAGTACCTGTTTTGGCTCAACATCAATACCAATTACTAAAGGATACTTTCTGATTTTGGTTTTAGAGTCGCATTTAGGACATTTGGTAAAGCCACAATCAGAGTAGGTATTGAAAAAAAATTTGTGACGTTTTTTGGGTTTTGTCTTTGCTGTTTTGCTCACGGCTTATACTGAATAATAAGGTTTTTAGTTCAACTGGAAAGTATTAAAGAGTGGTTTAAAAGTTATCTCACTTCAATTTACTACTTTTAGTAGTTAGATCGAGTTAAATTTAAAAATCTCAATTTTAATCTCAATTTTGCATTCTATGGCAAAGTAAATTATGGCTAAATTTAGTAGAACTTGGTGGGGTAAAGTTTTTATTGAGGCATTAGAATCGATTACTGATGATGGTCGGTTACAGCGGGGGCGTTCTTATGCTAGAGGAAATAAGGTAAAAAGTTTCGATATTAAGGGCAATAAGATTACTGCGACAGTTAGAGGTTCAATTAATCCTTATTTTGGGGTTTATAAGGAACCAACTTATAAAATTGCTATTGAAATTGACTCGATTGCTAAAGCTAAATGGAATTTAGTTGTCGATAAATTGTCATCTAAAGCCAGTACCATTTCTCGCTTACTGTTAAATGAAGTACCTGAAAATATTGAAGCGAGTTTCTCTGAATTAGGATTACACCTATTGCCCCACAGTCGCCAAGATTTTAAAACCAAGTGCTCTTGTCCAGACTATGCTAATCCTTGTAAACATATCGCAGGAGTCTATTATTTAGTTGCAGCTCAATTAGATGAAAATCCATTTTTACTATTTGAACTGCGGGGATTATCTAAATCTGAATTACAGCAAAAATTAGCTCAAACACCATTAGGAAAAATTCTTTCGGAAGAATTAAATAATAAAGACGTTCCGATCGAACTCTCAGATTCCTTGTATACCAAAGTAACTAAACAGGCAATTCAAGACAAACCCAGTCTTAAAGAATTTTGGTTAGGCAACAAAAGATTGCCCCAGACAATTGATTTAGCAACTGAGAATACTGTCCCAGCGATCGCAATTAAAAAACAGGGTGACTATCCATCTTTTTGGCATAAAGATCAGTCATTTATTGCCACCATGGAAGAATTATATCAACGAGTTAGAACTAAAAACAAAAGTTTATAAGTCTGTTAATGGAGTTAATTTGTAACTCCAGTTTTAAATATGGAAGCGATTTATTAATCAAGCTTTTTATCCCACAGTTTGAATTCCACTAGTCGAGAATTTAGTCACCCAAAATTTAAGCTGTGGATCGGAAATTTGAGTTCTTACTTGTTGTCTAACTGCGATCGCTTGTTGTTCTGATTCGCAAAGAGCAAATACTGTGGGGCCAGATCCTGACATCATAGTTCCCAAAACGTTTTGAGCAGCAAAAGCAGCTTTTAACTCAGCTACCTGGGGATATTCAGGCAATACTACTTTTTCTAAGTCATTATGAATTGATTTGCCAATTTCTTGACTTTCTTGATGAGCGATCGCTGTTAATAAAGGACTAGAATGTACTTTCTTGGTACGAAATTTAATTCCTGCGGTATCAGAGACATAAGTATCACTATATTGCTGACGATAGGTTTGATATGCCCAAGGTGTGGAAACGCCAATATTATTGTATTTTGCCAAAACAACCCACATATCAGCTAAATGCTTGATTTCATCTAACTTTTCTCCTCTTCCTGTGGCGATCGCCGTTCCCCCAGAAATACAAAAGGGAATATCCGAACCTAATTTAGCCGCTAAATCTTGTAATTCAGGCTGAGTTAAGCCTAATTTCCAAATTAAATTTATGCCCACTAACACCGCCGCGGCATTGCCCGATCCTCCTGCTAAACCCGCCGCCACGGGAATATTTTTCTCAATGCGGATATTGACTCCGCCATAATTAGCGTGCATTTTAGGAAAAACATCACACATCAACTTAGCCGCACGATAAGCTAAATTAGTCTCGTCTAAAGGTACTTGAGGATGATCGCAGCGAATAGATATATCTTGAGTATCACTGGCTTCAATATCGATGCGATCTGCTAACTCTATACTTTGCAGAATCATCACCAGCTCATGAAATCCGTCAGGGCGATCGCCAATTATTTCTAAGTAAAGATTGATTTTTGCTGGCGCAATTAAAGAATAAGATTGCATATTATGGTGATAATTATATTCGCCCGACCTACCTTATTTACTATATAACGTAAGCATGTGAATTAAAAATTAGAGTAATTCAGTTTTTAGCTATAGGCTATAAGCTATAATCCATAAGCTTTATAGAATTTATTGCTCATATTATCCCCTCTCCAGCAGCAGTACAAGATAACTGTGCGATCGCAAATAAGGAGTCTGCTTGAAGAATCAAGAGGGAAATGCAGGAAATAGTTAATTTCTCTCTGAATAAATCAGTATGCTGATGGCTTTACATCAATCTTGTAAAGAGTTAAAACGACTACTGTAGAAACATCCTCAAGATATACATTTTTAAATTTAAGCATAATGCCTGATGATAAATAATTCTTTGCTTAACAATCTCAGTCAAAAAATAGATAACATCATTATTGGTCAAGCAGATCTGGTTAAACAATTGCTCGTTGCTTTACTGAGTGGTGGTCATGTCATTATTGAAGGTGTCCCAGGTACAGGCAAAACTTTACTGGTAAAAGTATTGTCTCAATTAATTGCTGCGGATTTTCGTCGTGTTCAATTAACTCCTGATATTCTTCCTTCAGATATTTTGGGGACAAATATATTTGATCTTAATAGTCGTGATTTTATTCTCAAGAAAGGGCCTATTTTTACCGAGATCCTGCTAGCTGACGAAGTGAATCGTACTCCACCAAAAACGCAATCGGCTTTACTCGAAGCAATGGAGGAGCAACAAATTACTCTGGATGGAGAAACAATGCCCTTGCCTCCGCTATTTTGGGTCATTGCCACCCAAAACTCTCTGGAATTTGAGGGCACATATCCTTTACCTGAAGCACAGTTAGATCGTTTCTTGTTTAAGCTAGTGGTGGACTATCCTGCTAAAGACGCGGAAAAGCAGATGTTACTTAATGCCCAGCAAGGATTTAAGGCAAAAAAACTGGATTTAGACTCGATAGAAGAGATCGCTACTGTTGAGGATATTTTAGCTTTAAGACGACAGGTACAAGACATCCAAGTAGAAGAAAATATTTTGGATTATTTACTAAATTTAGTTGAACGTACTCGCCAACATCCTGACTTGATTTTAGGTGCTTCTCCCAGATCTGCTGTGGCTTGGTTAAATGCGACTAAAGCTAATGCTGGTTTATCAGGCAGAGATTATGTTACCCCTGATGATGTCAAAGAGGTTGCGGCACCACTACTACGTCATCGGTTACTCCTCAAACCAGAGGCACAGTTAGATAATGTCCAAATCGATGAAGTGATTGCATCTATGCTGAAGCAAATATCTGTACCCAGATAAATTCTTATCCCTTATCCCTTATCCCTTATCCCTCATCCCTTCTTACGAAGTTTGCTTATCCGAAGGTGTATCCTTTAGGACAACGGGGGGAACCCCCGCAACCCTAAAGGACTAGCTTCGCGTCGCGCAACTTCGCGCTTATCCCTTATCCCTCATCCCTTATCCTTCATCCCTTATCCCTTTAAATCATGATTCTATCCCGACGCTGTTATATCTTATTGGCTGTAGGTGGTGTAAGTGCTGCACTCATGGATGTTTTGATTAACCGTCAGGTTAGTCTGAATTTTTTGCGGATTTATAATTTCACTTTATTAATTGCAACTATTCTTGATGCCTCGAAGGTTAAAACTAATCCAATTACAGTAACACGACAGGAGATTCCCAAACTAGCTGTCGGCAGAGATAATCCCATTAAACTAAACATAACATCAGGTCAAGAAAAGGCGATCGCTTGTATCCGAGATGCTTTCCCCAGAAAATTTGCAGTTGATCAAGATACGATCGAAGTTAACCTCCCTGCAAATAGCACTAGTGAACATTCTTACATCATTCATCCTGATAGTCGGGGGGAATATGAATGGGGCAATATTCAAGTCCGTCAGTTGGGAAAATTGGGTTTAGCTTGGCGAGATTGGACAATCCCTGCTCAACAGAAAGCAACTGTATATCCTGATTTGATTGGTTTAAGAGAGCTTTCTATTCGTCTCACTATTGAAAATCAGGGGGCAATGCGTCAAGCGAGAAGATTAGGCAATGGTACCGAATTTGCTGAGTTGCGAGAATATCGTACTGGGGAAGATATTCGCCTCATAGATTGGAAAGCTACGGCACGGCGCGATCGCCCTGTAGTACGAGTGTTAGAACCCGAACAGGAACAAACTCTATTTATCTTGCTAGATCGAGGACGTTTGATGACGGCTAAGGTGGGAGACATGAAACGGTTTGACTATGGCTTGAATGCTACTCTATCCTTGGCTATGGCAGGATTAAGCCGTGGGGATAAAGTAGGGGTAGCGGTATTTGATCGGGATATTACGACCTGGATTCCTCCAGAAAGAGGTAATCATCATTTATCTAAATTAGTTGAACGTCTGACACCAATTCAGCCCGTATTATTAGAGCCTGATTATCTCGGTGCAGTAACCAAAGTTATCACTCAGCAAACTCGTCGGGCTTTAGTGGTGGTGATTACGGATTTGGTGGATGTGACAGCTTCAGGGGAATTACTCGGCGCCATGATTCGTCTCACTCCTCGCTATCTTCCTTTCTGCGTTACCCTCAATGATCCCTTGGTGGCACAGATTGCCCATTCTCCCACAAGTAATACCAAAGATACTTACTCCCGTGCAGTGGCTTTAGATTTATTAGCCCAACGTCAAGTCGCTTTTGCTCAATTAAGACAACGAGGGGTATTAGTTTTAGATGCACCCTGCGATCGCATTAGCGAACAATTAGTTGATCGCTATTTGCAATTAAAAGTTCGTAATTTACTATGATTTCTCCTATAGATTACTAACCTCTTGTATTGCTCTTTAAGTAGTGATGCAAGACCTATAAATTCTCTACTTCCACTGTTCTGTAGAGACTACCTAAAATCAATATGCTAGGCTCGAATAAATAATTAGTATATTAGAATTTAGTTAGCCATGTTTGACAATAAAAAAACCAAAGCACAGTCAATTATTCGCTCTCATGTTTTATGGGC
>CALLPS010000099.1 GCA_938015355.1 uncultured Pleurocapsa sp. | reverse complement strand
GAATTAGAAGAATATGAGCAAGCACGACAAGATCTTCATCTGGCAGCAAAATACTTCCGTACCCAAGGCAATATTGCGGAATCGGCAAGATTAGAAAGACGTTGTTTAGAATTACAGTTAGATAACGTCTATCAAGAAATTCCTCAACAAGCAATCCCTCTTTTAGTTCGTACTCCCTATCCTCAAAATGCCCTTCAGAATCGACTTTATACTTTAGTTGGTAACTGGAAGATTGCCCAAAGTTTAGTCGAAAGATTAATGCAACTATATCCTAACAAACCTGAAACCTGGTATTGGGAAAAAGCGATCGCTGATCTAGAGCGCGATCAATCTTAAGTATGACTTCTGAGAGCTAATAGCTAGCCCTTTACTAAATAACCTCCTGCGTAACGTCAGATAATAATTAACTTTGTCTAAGTTAGGACAATGGGTTTAGAGTTTGCGATTTACAATGGAATTTAGAACAAAAATGATTCTAGAGAATATCAGGGGTTAACTGATGAGGAACTTAAATTTAAACGACGACCTATATTGGACACCTCAAGCCCAAGCCAAATTAAAAATGATTCCTTTTTTCGCCCGTCCCCAAGCGCGCCAAAGAATTGAAAAGATAGCACGAGCAGCCGAAGTAGAAGAAGTGACTGCCGAGATTGTCGAACAGGCCAGAGCCGAATTTGGACAGTAATTTTCATCAAGCTTTATGCTTTATGCTTTATGCTCTAAGCCTTTTAATTTGATACCTACGTCTATCACGGATGTTGTCTATCACCGATACCTCGACCCATATGGTATTAGGACAAAACTATTTTGATTTGGCTCCAGGTATGGCTGAAAAATTTGAGGCTCCAAATGTTTGCTCAATCTAAGCAGACTGGCATCTCCCTTCTTTGACTAAGGGATATCCCAAAAGGATGTAGGGAGTGGGGTATAGTAAAACTTTGTATTGGCTAGCAGTGTCGCCATTGACGAGACATTAGCTTTTCATCAGTAGCAGGGTATTTACTGTACCTCAATTTAATCAAAAACAATTTTATGAAAATCGCAATCACTGGAGCAACAGGGTTAGTCGGCAGTCGTCTGGTAGCCCAACTAAAGCAACAAGGGCATCAAATATTAATTTTTACTCGTAATCCGAGTAAAGCTCAAAGGGTGTTTCCTGCTTCAGCATTCTCGAATCTAGAAATAGTTCAATATACTCCCCAAGAGTCAGGAGATTGGCAGCAGAGGGTTTCTGGTTGTGATGCAGTGATTAACTTGGCAGGAGAACCGATCGCGGAACGTTGGAGTCCTCAACAAAAAGAGGCGATTATGCAAAGTCGTCAAATTGGCACCAGAAAATTGGTAGAGGCGATCGCTATGGCAGAAAATAAACCCCAGGTGTTAGTTAGTGGTTCAGCAGTTGGCTACTATGGCACCAGCGAAACCAGAACCTTTGATGAAAGTAACGATGCGGGTACAGATTTTTTGGCTCAAGTCTGCCAAAATTGGGAAGCAGAAGCGCAAAAAGTAACTGCATCAGGAGTGCGTTTAGTTATCCTTCGTATCGGTATTGTGCTGGCTAATGGCGGGGCACTGGGTAAGATGTTGGGCCCCTTTAAGATGTTTGCTGGGGGTCCCATTGGTAGCGGAAAGCAATGGTTTTCTTGGATTCACCGCGATGATTTAGTAAATTTGATTTGCCAGGCTATTCAGCAAGAGAACATGTCAGGAGTTTATAATGCGACGGCACCGAATCCTGTGTCCATGGGTAAACTATGCCAAACTTTGGGAGAAGTGCTAAACCGTCCTTCCTGGTTGCCCGTTCCCGATTTTGTTTTAGAAATATTGCTGGGAGATGGGGCGATCGTTGTTTTAGAAGGACAACAGGTATTGCCGAAGAAAACCCAAGCTGCGGGGTTTAGTTATCAGTATCCTGATTTGAAACCCGCATTAGCCGAAATTGTTAAATGAAAGGGCTTCGCCCGAGCTATAAGCTAACAGATTTTTAATAAGCTTATCTTTATCCTAATTAAAAGTTAAAAGCGATCGCCATTAATACACCTGGGATCATTTCATGGTGTCAGTTAATTAATTGACACTGCTGAGTTTTTGTAACCAATTTGAGCAGGTTATAGTTTTAACAACCACAGAGCTACAAGACGAAACACGATATTGTTCTTGGCTCAGGGTTCTTGGTTCAAAATAATGTTTAGCAGATTTGGGGAGCAAGTGATGGGCTATCAATATCGGAAGAAAACGGTAACTCCTCGTCCAGATAAAGAATTCAAGATCGGCAATGGAAGAATTAGCGGATACGGCTCTTTGTTTCTTGGGAGCATGAGTTTAGCGGCAGTTTTGGCTTATCTTTACCCTGCTTATCTGACAACTAGGGAATTGAGAGCTGGTTATGATGGGGCATTTCTCCAAGAAGTATTGAAGTATAGTATGTGGTTGGCGTTATTTTTAGGCGCGATCACATTCATCATCAATCGCAAAAAACGCCTGGGATTTGCGGGCATTGTCATCACTCTAATTGCTTTTGCCTTGGGGGGTTATAATATTCCCCTCCGAGGAGTTGAAGCACAACCACTGTCTCTGGGAATGGATTGGTTGATTCTGGCATTTCTGGGGTCTACTTTGATTTTTACCACCCTAGAAAAAATCTTTCCTAAATATCGCCATCAACTAATTCTGCGAGATGAGTGGGAACTAGACTTTGGTTACTTTTGCTTTAATCATTTACTCATATCTGCGGTGCTGTTAGTGGGTAATTTTGTGGTAGCGCAATCTCAGTGGGTAATGAATCATAATCTTCATTATCTAGTTCAGTCTTTCCCTCTCCTCATTCAAGTATTTATCCTACTGATCTGTGCTGATTTTGTGTTGTATTGGGAGCACCGTATTTATCATGAAATTCCTCGACTTTGGTCGTTCCATGCCGTACATCATTCAGTAGAAACCTTAGATTGGTTAGCAGGCTCTCGTTCTCATGTGACCCAGGTGTTCATTGAAAGAACCTTGGTCATGGTGGCACTTTATACTGTGGGTGCCAGTCAAGCTGCTTTAGATATCTATGTAGCGATCGCTGCACTACAGGCGATTATCATTCACTGTAACCTCGGTTTCTCTTGGGGGATACTCAAATATCTAATTGTGACCCCGCAATATCATCATTGGCATCATAGTTCCGAAAAACCGGCGATCGATACTAATTACGCAGCCCATACACCAATATTTGATCGTATTTTTGGTACTTATCATCTACCTGGTAAACATTGGCCCGCAGAGTATGGCACCATCAAAAAACTCCCTAAAACTTTTGTGGGACAATTCTTATATCCATGGGGCAAATTTTAGGAAAATTATCATTTAAGCTCTTACTTGTTTTCAACCGTCATTCATGCTGCACGTAGCTGATCGCTTTCTCTAATTCTCAATCGAAATGAAATTGCTGGTTCAATCAAAAGATAGGAAAGCAAGCTTTTTCGATAAATTCGCGTACAAACACAAAAGGTATTTATTAGAAGTTCGGACAAATACCTTCAAATTCAAATTCACAATAATACTATTGGACAATTTGGCAACGAGATTCTCAGATAACTTCTGTTACCTAATCTACAATCTTTAGCTATAGAAACTAAATAATTATACTGATATTTATAATAGCGATCGCTCTGAGGGTTAAGCTCTAAAATAAGATTAGCAATGGTATTGTTTAAGCTCATCATTAGGATTTGTAGACTCTCTGGTAACAAAAGATTAAAATATAAAATCTGATTAATTTTACAAATTTACCAATTTACAAATTTTTAATATAAATTGCTTAATTCAGGAAGAAAAAAACTGCTATACTTAGCAATTTTGTTATCGCTGTTGATAACAACTACTATGATTGCTTGCCAACCATTACCCTCAAAAGAAAATTCTAATTCTGAAGTAATTAATCTGGATCAGATGAATCCAGCAGCGGAAATAGTTTCCCAGGAAACTGGAGTGCTAACAATCTGGTGGTATGAAGGTTATGTCGAGGCAGAAAAAACCTTTTTAGAAAAGATAGTTCGAGACTGGGAAAAAGCTAATGGCAAGAAAATTCAGCTAATATTTTTTGATCAAACAGTTTTGCTCAAAGAAATAGAAAAAGCAGTAAAAGCTGGTACTCCCCCAGATATTACCATTGATCGCACGCAATTAGTAACTCGTTTGGCATGGCAAGGAAAACTCAAAGATGTATCGGCAATCATCGAGCCAATTGTAAATTCTTTTCCCAATTCGGTGTTGAAAAACTCTTATCAATATAACAACACTGCTAAAACAAAAAGCTATTATGCCGTACCAATTTATCAAGAAGGAATTTATCTGCACTACTGGCAAGATATACTCGAACAATCAGGTTATAGTGCGTCAGATATTCCCCAGGATTGGGATAGTTTCTGGAAATTTTGGACAATGGTACAGCAACAACTAGCTCCGCAACAGGAGATTTTTGCCCTGGGATTGCCCACTTCTCCCTATTCTACTGATACCTTTTTATTTTTTGAACATATTCTCGAAGCCTATAATGTAAAAATCCTCAATGCTCGAAATCAACTATTAATTGAGCACCCTAAAACACGTCAAGGAATTATCAAGGCTCTCAAGTGGTGGGCAAAGTTATATCAACAGGAGCATATTCCTCCCTCAGCATTAGTCTGGGAAAACGCCGATAATAACTCCAGCTTCTACAATCGTATTGTCGCCATGACTCCCAATCCCACCCTTTCCATTCCTGCTAGTAGAGCCAAAGATTCAGATGTTTATTTTAAGCAATTAGGTACAGTCGGGTTTCCCCATAAACCCAACGGAGATCCCATGACTTATATTACTAGAGTTAGACAGGCTCTAGTTTTTGCCGATCGCAATTTTGAAGATGCAGTCAGTTTCCTATCCTATTTAATTCAACCAGATGTTTTAGCTAACTATATGGAAGCTGCGGGGGGGCGTTTTTTCCCTGCTAATAAAGGCAATTGGGACGACCCTTTTTGGACAAATCCCGAAAATCCCCACATCCCTGTCGTCAGAAAAATGTTGACGGAATTTCCTACTCGGGCGCACTATTTCAGTGATAATCCAGCATATATGGAAGTATTAGAAAGCAATGTTTGGGGTCAGGCTCTATATAGTATTCTGGCTGAGGGGATGTCACCAGAAGCCGCCGCAGATCAGGCGATCTCCGATATCACTCGGATTTTTAAGCAATGGAGTAAGGAGTAAGGAGTAATGAGTAAGATCTTTCAGTTTTTACTTAGAATTTAGAATTTAAGATCATCTAGACTTATCGAAATGAGAGTTAATAAAATTGTTATTTGGTCAACTTTGGCATTATTGACCTTGATCGCAGTGCTTACTTGGTCGGTATTTAAACCTAGTGAAGAGACCATTGAAATTGCGATCGCGGCACCTCTAAGTAATGTGGGACAAACTACCTCGATTGGTGGACAATCAATGGTAAAGGGGGCGCAGCTTTATCTTGATCAGATTAATCAAGCAGGAGGGATTAAGGGCAAGAAACTTAAGTTAGAGGTTTATGATGATCAAAACAATCCGCAAATGGCAGCTAAAGTGGCACATAAGATTGTTGATTCAAATGCTGTAGCGGTAATTGGACACTATAGTAGTAAAACCTCTTTGGTAGCAGGAAAAATCTATCAAGCCTATGGTCTTCCTGCTGTTACGGGATCTGCTACGGCGGATGATGTGACTCAATGGAATAATTGGTATTTTCGTACTACCTTTAGTAATAGTAATCAGGGTACATTTATTGCCGAATATATCAATAAAATTTTAAAGCGATCGCGCATTAGTATTATTTATAATCCCAATAACTACGGTACAACTTTAGCGACAGATGTTGCCGATACTTTCAGTGAATTAGGCGGAGAAATTGTTAATCGCTGGTCTCTGGAAACCGATGCTGACCGCGATCGCATTGTCGATAGTTTAGTCAAACTACAAGAAAGTGGACAAGATCCTGGCATGTTATTT
>CALLPS010000098.1 GCA_938015355.1 uncultured Pleurocapsa sp. | reverse complement strand
AAGAAACAGGAGAAGTTTTTCTGTAATTAACCAGTTTAATAATGCAAGGGAATTGTCAATAAAGGCAAAAACAAGAGACATAGCCAACTCCAACTTCGCCATTGATTAGTCGGGACAGGTTCAGTTGAGGCTAACAAAGAGTCTATTCTTTGATTTAAGCGATCGCCCACTTGGTCATCATTAAAGCTAGCACACCACATCGGAGCAGCTTCTAAGGGAGCTTTCGCCACCGCTAAGAGAGACTCTGCTAACAAAAGAAAATCTACTGATTCGGCTGCTTTACGATCTGCTCTTAACTCTCTCAAGAGTAAAAGTTCTTGCCATAAAATTTCTGTCTGGGGTAGCCAAAAGGTAAAAGAACGAATCCAACCTAACCAAAAAAACCAAAAGGTATCACGATAATGGACATGTGCTTGCTCGTGGGCGATGACTGCGGCTAGATGAGCTTCATCCAAAACCGTTATCAAACCCCTACTAATAATTAATTCTGAGTGCCAAAACCCAATTTGCGCGCTATAGGGTAAATCAGTCTCCAGAATGCGAGCCGTTATATTTCCCCAGCAAACCTGGGGATAAATCTCCAGTTGACGGATCGAGCGATCGCTCTGAACCACCAATCTTAATAAGCAGCCACAGCTATAGAGAATTAACCCCCCTGCAATGATGCAACCTACCGAACCAGCCTTAACTCCCAACATTTCCCCATGACAGCCCATATAGAGCACAGTAATCCCTGTGGTTAGGAGTAATAAGGAGGGAAATACAAATAAAAATAAAGCTTGATACCAGCGCTCTGACCATTTTCTCTCTGAAGATATTGATTGATGGCGCATCAGCCAAGCCAAAGCGACAACAGTTAAAATTGCCCATAGATGCATCAGCTGTTCTCCTCTCTCTGACGACGAATATGATTAAGACGGGATGCGATCGCTTCAATTTGCTCTAAACTAGCAAGATCTAAACTATCGGCAAAAGATGCTACTACGTCAGGGTTACTTATAGCTAAAAAACCATTGAGTTTTTCGTAGGAATGCAGAGCTTGAGCTTGTTCCCGTGAAATTAGAGCCTGCCAGGAAAAAGCTTTGCCTTTTTTGCTACATTTTAACCAACCTTTCTGAGTTAAACGCTGTAATACTGTAGTTACAGAAGTATATGCTAGTTCTCTCTCAGGATCTTGCAAAATACGGTCATGAACGTTTTTTACCGTAGCTACTCTCAGATTCCAGACAATACTCAATATTTCGGATTCTAGGGGTCCAAGAGAAAGTTTTTTTGGTCTATGTTTCGGTAATGATGCCATTAGTCGGGTTTTTAACAGGTATACTGACCTATCCTACCTTTAAAGATTAATCTTTAGACCCAGTTTATAACTAAATTGACTAATTAAATATACTATTTGGGTATTCTCAGATTACAGAATGTTAATTATTTTTATCATCTTAATGAGCAATAAATTGTAGCTAATGAGCAATAAATTGTAGCGTTGTCTAACTCTTTACTCTTTGAGTTTAAACTAAATCAAAGTACGGGTTAAGTACTTATTACCTCTAATACAGATATTGAGTGTACCGTAGATTTTTAATAATTTTATAAGATTAAGTCTCTGTTCACAAAGAGATGCTTTGCCATGATTAATTGGTGTAAACAAAAAACTCTATTCCTAATTGTGTTTTGCTCTTTTTGGAGTAATGCCCAACCTTCTCTTGTCGCTTCAGAAATTGACCACAGATTGGAGTCAAATTTTGGCACCAGAGTTGCTCAAAACATCAAGGGAAGCAATTGGGTAACTTTGACCACCCTGAAATGTGAAGGGATTAATCCTGCCTATCAAGAAGTATATAGCTTTGAGACAGAAAACCATCATATTAATATTTGTCAGCTAGGTAGTAATTATTATTATCACCGTCAGTCTAAGGTCAATCAAGGAAACGTAATTCTGATTTCAGCCATAACTGTAAGAGGTGATGTTTTTCAAGCCAGTGATGGCAAAACAACCTATTTTGTTGGTAAAAATGGCGATCGCTATTACTCCTCTGTGATGCAAAATAACAATGAGATTGTGTTTGAACCAGAGGTACAATCGCCATCGACTGAGTTATCCCAAGATCTTGCCGAAGCTAATTCCAATTTGCCCTCAGATCTGAAACTCAATCAAACAAACAACGCTAGTTTCGAGCTCGATAGCCCAGTCGATAATTCAGAACAAGTACTTATTTGTACCAGAGAAAAATCGGCTTTTAACCCGAGGCTAGATGGTTGGCAAAAACTGATTGGAAAATCAACCAAAACTGCTAATGAATATGCTGTCAACAATGGTCATAACTTTGTTTATAGCCAACAGAATCCTCATTTAGCCTCAATTATTACCCAAGATGGTGCGATTATTAATCTTAAGATTACTACCGCTAATAAAACTGTTGAGCGAGTTTGCATTCAGCCAGAGACTGAGGATTAGTTGACATCCTCTAAGCAATTAGTTTTCTTCTAACTGGTGGAACTCAATTTGATAACCATTGATCGCCTTGGGGATGTTGATGGCTGGTTTGTTCACTGCCACCGCTAGCATGATCGGGGTCGAAACTAAATTACCCGTATTTTCTATCTCCGCTATTCTTAATCCAGAAGGAGTAATTCCAGGAATCAAGGCAGTTATGGTCGCCAAAATTGAAGCAGCGATCGCACCCCCCGTAAAAACTAGTCGGCGCTGGCGACGACGATCTATTGATTTAAAAACTCCTGTGGTAATTTCAGCTACTGATTTGTCACTAGGAGGAGCAAGAGAAAGCTGCATATTTCCTTGTAGAGTCAGGAGCTGAGTATAAAGATTTTTTATTTTAGGGTCTTGATCTAACCAGCGCTGCACTTGGCTTTTTTCCGCCGCCGATAGTTCTCCATCAATATAGGCACTCAGAAGTTCAAAACAATCCGTCGGGATCTCTGTTCCGTCTTCTGAGCTATCTGCAAATTTAGCATGGTCAAAATCGTCAAATTTAGATGTCATTCTGGCATCACCACTGTTAATAAAAATGTATAAAAAATAGGTGAGTATAGAGCAGTAGTCAGAATCAACTTGGTCATGCAGGTCATGCAATTTTGTCATGCAATGCCAAAGCTATCTCTGTCTGAAAAAATGCATTTCGGAGCTAAATTTTTATTTAATTAAATATTGAATCAAACTTGGTTTTGTTTAATTTATCCCATTACCAATTTACTCTTCCCCAAGATAGTTTTGCAACACTGACTGTAACTTTAGTCTCGCTCGAGCAATTCGGGATTTAACTGTTCCTAGAGATACTCCAGTCATTTCAGCAATTTCTTCATAAGCTAATCCTTCTATCTCTCGGAGGACAATGGTAGTGCGAAAGGTTTCTGGAAGTTGAGCGATCGCAACTTGCAACTGTTCATAAAATTCTCGCGTTGCCAAATCATCATTAGGACTAGGGGCATTATCAGGCAATTCCCAACTCATTTCACCATCTTCAACATAGCGAGGTGCATCTAAGGAAAGAGGTGGACTGACACGTTTCCGTTTACGGAGTTCGTCATAAAAAAGATTGGTAGCAATGCGACTCAGCCAACCACGAAATTTAGCGGGGTCTTGAAGACGATTAATATTGCGATAAACTCGAATCCATACTTCCTGAGATAAATCTGCTCTTTCGTGCCAATCTGGAGCTAAATGATAAAAAAGACGATTTAAGTGAGACTGATATCTCCGTAACAATTCCGCAAAAGCTGCCTTGTCTGGCTGGGCATCTGCTTGACAAAAAACAATAAGCTCGTAGTTAGAGAGTTTTTCAGAAGACACTAAGCTTTGATTGTTCGTCTTGGCTTTTGACCAGGACGCAGAAAGAGATAGACTCATGTACTTAATTAACCTCAGTATAGACTTTCTGTATATTTCCTAAAAGACTCACAATTGTTCAATAAAGTTCCGCAAGAATGCTTTGCCCCTGATTGCCCCTGAAAAACTAGGAAAAGCGGCGTTGGTGAATCAAGTAATATCTTGTTCGTAGCTAGGAGCATAATCTTTTAACAAATTACTCAGTTGACTTGCCATCTTCGATTCATTTTTGCTGCCAATGGCTTGTCTTTCAGGGAAAAATTCTGGTCGATCTAAATATCGAGCGATCGCTTCTTTCACTTGTTCTTGAATTAAATCTTGCAATTCTGCTCCTGCTCGTTGGCGCTGATAGTTTGCCCCCTCCTCAGTAGTGGCATACAAAGGAGGCAGTCGATTTAAAGCATAAGCCGCAATATCCCCCACATCTAAAGATGAATCGCTAGTTTGTTCAATCTCCGCGACACGGCTAATTGCCTCACTCAAGACCAACTCTTCCATCACATTAATAAATTGTTTGCGAGGGACAGCCACTACTTCTCCTGTCAGCAGAGAGCCCATGAGTTTGTCTAACGCCATGTACTCTTCTATTGAAAGTTCTGCCGCTGTATCACAAATCCGACCGACTTCTGCTTCCATACTTGGAGTCAGGTAGCCATCCTGTAGAGCTTGTTCAACGATTGAATTAATTCCCATAGTTAAAATCAGATAGTGATAAATAAATTCAAATTGAGCTAATCCTTCGCACTATCTTAATCTTTATTCTCTACAATCGAAAAGATTGGGTAGAAGACAATCTGGATTTTTGCTCAATAGTTGATTTAGTATCATTTGCAAAATTAGTTTATCCTGATAGAAAGTAGACAGTTTACTTAACTTTATATTTTTAGAGTATTAACTCCATATATGAAATGCACTATTAATCGTCGCGCCCAATTTTCTGCAAGTCATCGTTACTGGCTACCAGAATTAGGAGAGGTAGAAAATCAACGCTTATTCGGTGCCGGTAGTCGCTTTCCTGGACATGGACACAATTATGTTCTGTACGTATCTCTTTCGGGGAATTTAAATCAATATGGAATGGTAGAAAATCTGTCGGTAGTTAAGCAGATTGTTAAACAGGAAATTACTAGTCAGCTAAACTATTCTTATCTCAACGACACCTGGTCAGAATTCCAGTCAACCTTGCCGACTACGGAAAACATCTCTCGGGTAATTTGGCATCGTCTTGCGCCTCATTTACCCTTGGTCAACATTAGATTATTTGAACATCCTGAACTTTGGACGGATTATAAGGGACATAATATGGAAGCTACTTTAACAGTTAAAACTCATTTTAGTGCCGCTCATCTTCTGGCGATACCTGGTCTAAGCTTTGAGAAAAACCAGGAAATTTACGGTAAATGCGCTCGTCCTAATGGTCATGGACACAATTATCACTTAGAGGTTACCGTTGCCGGGGAAATTGATGCTCGTACTGGGATGCTGGTAGATTTGGGTGCATTGGAAAAGGTGATTGATGAATATGTTGTTGAACCCTTCGATCACACATTTTTAAACAAAGATATCCCTTACTTTGCTGAGGTTGTCCCCACGGCGGAAAATATTGCTGTTAGAATTGCCGATTTATTGCGATCGCCAATTAAGGAACTTGGTGTCGAATTAGACAAAATAAACTTAATCGAGAGTCCTAACAACTCTTGTGAGATTAATTGTCGTACGGCACCTTCCTCTGAGGTAGCAAACCCTCAGCCCACAATGGCTTCTTCGTAGTTAATAGTGAAATAAATAGTTAAATAGACCAAAGGAAATTTACTACTAATCTAGATTGGCTCCTTCTAATCAAAACCAATCGGGATATCTTATCTATTTGATGAATTAAGATATCCCTTTTTAATTAGTGTCCTTTTAAAGAACGAAGAAGCGCACTTATCTAATATAAAGGTGAAATTAAGATTAACAGAACACTTTAGGTCAACTAATGTCAATTAATGTTTAAATTATGCTGAAAACCTGCAAGATATCCTATTAATGTCCATAATCTATCTTAGACCTACTATTATACTGTGAGAGGATATTCAGGACTGTTAATGATTGCTTCAGTGATCAGATAAATACTAAAAAGTGTTTGGTACTATGAGCAAAAGTATAGTCTTCATAGTAAAACAAAGCAGTAGCAGACTAATACTCATTTAAACAACAGGAGAGCATCAAATATGGAACCTAATACTCCAGAAGTCGTTGAAACTCAACAAACTGCAACAGGTTTGAACAGCGAATCTGCGGGAATAATCACCCCAAGTACCCCAAAATCATCACCAACAGACGGTGCGGTTCAAGAATACTTGAGCATTGGGACAAGCTTCTTAACTCAAATCTTTGACATTCTTAAGAAGGTTATCGACACTAATCAAAAACTATTAGTTAACTTACTGCTAATTTTTCTGGGGATTATTGCAGTCAAAGTAACTTTAGCCATCATCTCCGCTATTAATGATATTCCTTTACTTGCACCAACTTTTGAGCTAGTAGGGTTGGGTTATACCGGCTGGTTTGTCTATCGCTATTTGCTCACTAATTCTTCTCGTCAAGAATTAGGTCAAGAGTTTGAAGCTCTTAAAAATCAGGTTATGGGTAAAGAGTAATTACGACTAGGATAGTTCAAATTTTCTTATGTTATCAGCATCCCCAGAAAATTAATTATTATGTAATTAGTTATACTGGGGTTTTTTTAGCTTTAAATTCAGTAATTAATCGTTATCCCAATTAACTTCTCCTACCAAATCAATAATGCGATCGCGCAATAGATAGTCGTATCTCTCCAATTCGCATTCAATGAGATTCCACTGTCGAGCAGGTAAATATTCAAACAAAATTCGTAGAGGCTGATCTAAAGCAATTACACCAATTTGAACCAGATTAATAGCTTCTTCCCGAATAGTACTTATGGAATAGCGTTGGATTGATGCTGTGGATAACATAAGCGACACCTTTAAGCGATGGTAATTTTTAGTCTGGCAATAGTTATTAGTAAATAAAAACTTTTTAGATCTAAGATTTCAAGTTTTACTTACCTAGGCTTACTGGGAAACTATTTTCCCCAAACAGTTAAATCAGTAACAGAATTGTCCTTCTTTAAACTGCTATTATTGGGTGTTTATACCGAGACTGACTATATCATATTCCTTTTTTTAGGCTTTGCCAATCACTAAATGTCAGGGTTTCTTGAAGTATGACAATTCGTCTAGGGACGAATAAATTCGTCAATATTATGTACATTTACCCAACGCCGTTGTTGATGAGACTGATGGGTAAGATCCATTAATAGCTGAGAATAAACTCCCTCTTTTAATGATGGGGCAAGGGATTTGCCTGAATCAATGGAAGTCACGAGGCGATCGACCACCCGAATAAAGGGGGCTAATCTGCCGTCAGTAAACACCTGAGCAAAGTCATATTTTTTAGGAATTGAAACCTTTTTTAAAGATTTGCCTGCGGGGGCAGCAAACAATTCAAATCCGTGAACATAGTCTTTTAAATTACTACTGCCTAAAACTAATGTTCCTTTTTCTCCATAGATCTCGACCCAATGTCCTCTCCCACCATAGGTAACGGAACTAATAGATAATTGAAGGGGAGTGCCATCTGCCAATTCCATCATAATTAGACAGGTATCATCGGCATCTACAGGCTTCATGACACTACCGTCGTTATGATCAGGACGCTCAGGAATAGCACAGTTAAGATAGCCAGAAAGCTTTGATACTGAACCAAAGAGCCAGTTAATGTAGTCAAAGGCATGGGAAGCTACCGCACCTAATGCTCCACCCCCAGCATCCTTTTGCGAGTACCAATTCCAATCCCGTTTCGGGTTAGCTCGACTAGTAACTAGCCAATCAATCTTAATTAATCTTTTCTGTCCGACATAATCATCTTCCAGATATTCTGCCAAAAGCTGCCAAGCAGGAACATAACGAAATTCAAAATCGGCGATCGCAACTACACCTTGAGCTTGAGCGAGATGATATAGTTTTTTAACCTGGTCGACATTCATTGCCATGGGCTTTTCTAACAGCAAATGTTTCTTAGCTTCTAAAACTTTCTTTGCCATCTCGTAGTGCAAAAATGGCGGAGTGGAGATACTTACCGCATCCACTTCAGGTAGAGAGAGAATTTTATCAAGGTCATTGTAGGCATAATAAATCCTATTCTCGTCAGCAATTTCTTTAGCTTTATTGAGATCGCGATTATAGACAGCTACAATTTCGGTACGGGGATGATGCTGAAAACCTGGAATGTGTATCTTTTGTCCAAATCCTGTACCAACTACAGCTACGCCAATCTGATTAATAGATGCCATATCATTTACTAAAAACTAAAAACTAAGAGCCAAAAACTAAGAACTAAAAACAATATTACTATGAAGTATTGAGAGAACAAAGGAGTCTGTAATGCTAGAGTTGTTTTTTTGTGACAGAAATGGAGTTAAATATAGTTGGGTAGTGTGCGAAGAGCGAGAAAGAGGCTAGGGCAATAATCAATAATAAATTTAGAATTTAAAATTGGGAGAAATGTTCAAATGCAATATGTTAAGGCTAATGATTCGGAAGATCCTAAGTGTCCTCACTGTGATGCGAAACTTACTAAAGTTAAATTTAAAAACCTCGCAAACGACGGGTTTGGAAAAAGAAAATTAATTTTCTTTTGTCCTTCTTGCAACAAAGTTTTGGGATTTTCCGATGCAGATGTCTCATACTTTTGAAGCTGTATTTTATAAGATTTTGTATTGATCACAAAGGAAATTCCTGTTTTTTCTTCTAAATATTGCGCTAGTCTTCGCTCCGACTATCTACCAAATTCAAATTCTACCAAATTCAAAAAACAAGTTACATAAATATTTTAGATATATTGCATATATTGAAATCACTTTGCCTAAAAGAGTATATGAAGCTGCAATAATTAATTTGGATATAATGTGGACTAAAACTGAGCAAAGGAAATTATTGGCTTTGGGTTCATTAAATTCGCTCCGAATTTGGGTTACTAAATGGCTAACGATTGTTATTGCGGCATTGCTCATACTTCCTCTAACAGGATGTAATCCAACAAACTTAACTGCTAATTCTGAACGTCCACCAGAATTAGTTCAGGCAATCTTAAGCGATCCTAAAACATTCAATACTGTAATTGCGACGGATGCCACTAGCAGTAGCGTTGGCAACATGATCTTTGATGGTTTAGTAACTCAAAATCTGATTACGGGAGATATAGAGCCAGCTTTAGCGGAGTCTTGGGAATTTTCAGAAGATAAACTACGGCTCGTCTTCACCCTGAGAAAAAACCTGAAGTGGTCTGATGGTCATCCCCTAACCGCAGAAGATGTAGATTTTACCTATAATCAGCTCTATTTTAACCCTGAAATTCCTGCCAGTTCCAGAGATGGCTTTAAGATTGGCGAAAGTAAAACTTTACCGCAAGTCCATAAGTTAAACGATCTTCAAATTGAGTTTATTTTACCCGAACCTTTTGCTCCGTTTCTTGGTGTAACGGCTACCGAGATTTTACCTGCTCATATTCTTCGTCCTACGGTAGAACAAAAAGATCGCGATGGAAAATTAAAGTTTCTCTCAACTTGGGCGCTAGATACCCCCCCCGCAAAAATCCCTGCTAGTAGTGCTTATAAAATAGCGAGTTATGCCACAGTTCAACGGGTTGTTTTTGATGCTAATCCTTATTATTGGAAAAAAGATGTTGTCCAGGAAGATATTCCCTACATTAAACGCATAGTTTGGGAAATTGTCGAATCTACTGACACATCATTGATGCAGTTTCGCTCTGGTAGTCTAGATTCTATTGGTGTTTCTCCTGAATATTTCTCTTTGCTCAAAAAAGAAGAAGACAAAGGTAACTATACAATTTACAACGGGGGTCCAGATTACGGGACAAATTATCTTACTTTTAATCTCAATACAGGGAAAAGAGATGGGAAACCTTTAGTTGCGCCTCGAAAATCTCAGTGGTTTAACAACCTCAATTTTAGGAAAGCTGTAGCTCATGCCCTCAATCGTCCACGAATGGTCACAAATATTTATCGTGGTTTGGGACAACCGCAAAATTCCTTTGTTTCCGTCCAGTCTCCTTTTGCTTATGCAGGCTTACAAGGTTATGATTACGACCCCGAAAAGGCGAAAAAATTATTGCTAGAGGCTGGGTTTAAATATAATCAGAAAAATCAATTATTAGATCAGCAAGGAAATCGCGTTAAATTCACCTTCAATACCAACACAGGTAATAAAATTCGGGAAGCGATGGGAGAACAAGTGGAAGCAGATTTGGAAGCTATCGGCATCGATGTCAACTTTAAGGCAATTAACTTTAACGTTTTAATTGGCAAATTAAGTGGCTCACTGGATTGGGAATGTATTCTTCTGGGTTTAACTGGAGGCAATGAACCTAATAATGGCGCAAATGTCTGGTTTACCGATGGTAATTTGCACATGTTCAATCAAAAACCTGCTCCTGGACAACAGCCAATAGTCGGCAGGACAATTAGC
>CALLPS010000097.1 GCA_938015355.1 uncultured Pleurocapsa sp. | reverse complement strand
TCAGCAATTGACTTGTCTTTACGCAATCGCTATTTACAGCTACGTCGTCAATTAGAATTAGCTTATTGTTTATTACTAGTCGATTCAAGTTCGCAACTATACAATCGCACTCTGGTAGCAGAAATCAAAAGAGACTTACCTATTTTGAGTCAGCAAGGTGTTGATTGGGAAACCATCCCCACTAGATTACCAGAGCCCATTCCTGTCCGCCGTCAAGAAACAATGTCTGGTGTTAACAAACTGTTACAGGATCGTCAGTTTATTAATATTTTGCAGCAACTAAACAAACTTAAATCTACTCTTGATCGGCGGGATCTTATTTTGCGATCGCCATCTCGCCAGAATAATATTACTGATACTACTTATGCTCAAACGTCGTTGCAACTTAATGGCAAAATTATCAATCGCTATTCTCAGGCGATTTTGGGACGTAGCGATCGCAATTTGTTATTGCAACTTCATGAACAATCTACCAGCACAGGGGAGCAACAGTGGCGAGGTTTGGTAAGCTTTGTGCTATCTTTAGTCGCTAAATGAGCGTTCTCATTAGGGAAATTAGGGATATTAATTAATGATCGAGTCAGAAATCAACCGCCAAATTACGGCAACTATTAATAGTACGCTTAATTCTTGTATTCAAGTTAAAGAAACTAGAATTAGTCGGAGAGCAACTATTCCTGATCAGGTTTATTTTCGTCTCAATTTCAATCTAATTAAGCAAATAGAATGGGTTCAGGAAAACAACCATAAATTAATTTTATCCTCTAGTAACTTAGCTAGTTTACGTTACTACGCCCTGGTTAATACTCCTTTAGAAGAAGTAGGATTAATTTCTTCCTGTCCTTCGACTCCGTTATTTTTTGGGCAGCAGCGATCGCCTTTAACCTTTACTACTAATTATTTATTTTCTCACAGTCAGCAACCATGTACTTTGTTTCGTAGCTTTGTCGATTTAGAAGGTAAGATATCTCAGCAGGTTCATCAAGATCTCTATCAAAATCCTCAATTACTTCCCAGAATTTCTCAAGCACACTATTGGTTAGTTTTAGAAATATTAGCTCAATTACCCTTAAAACCTAAAAGTCAATATTTATGGTCGTCTTGGGGTTTGTTTTTAGTATCAACTAGCATAATTAGTTTGCTACTAAATTACCATTTTGATCTAAATACTTTGCTAAATCTAGCAATATCTATTTTCATTATTATAACGATAAAAATATTTTTTACCAAGATAATTTTCCAACAATTAAAACCTCTAGTTATCTATCATTTAAGAGGTGGATTATTGGGAAAAAGTATTAGATCTCGCCAAATTGGTTTGCAAATTCTAAATTTTATAATTTGATTTTTATTATAAAGCTCCAAGCCTTTTAATCATAACAATTTGGCGATCGCTTCTTCTAATTTTGACTGTTCTAAGGTACTGAGAATGAATACTTCTTGTACTGTTTTGCCCTGACGAGCAATAACCTTGTAACCGCCTCGGATCGGCACAGAAACTCGCAATTTTAGTTTAGGAATATGGCTTCTGGTCTGTTTAATTCTACCTGGAGTGACAGTACTTACTCCCTCACACTTAATTAACTTTTCCAAGATAGGAATTAAGCCAGGGAGATGAGTTGAGTGATTCCAGACTAACCGACCATCAGAAGACATACCGTTACTTATTCTTATTTACTTATTATTTTATGGGCACGAAGCATTTGTATTGTGTACACCAGAACTATGCTTTTTCTAAAGGAGCCATAGTAAGTCCTGCCCGCTTCAACTGTTGATGATACAGTTCTGCTTGTTCCTGTGGTCCAACCCAAACTAGGGCTTGTCCTTCAAAATGAATTTGATTAGTTAACTCCCTAGCGCGATCGCCATTCATGCCAGGAATATATTTCATTAAACATTCTGTGACATAAGGAAAGGTATTATGGTCATCATTCAACACAATAATTTTGTAGTTGGGGTAGTGTTGCTTGATGGTCTGACCAGCTTTTTCTTTGGTTACGGTGGGGGAAACGCTCATTCCTAATAAACCTAATAAATTCTCAATAACTCAATTCAACAAACGCAGTTTAGTAAATCCCAGACAAATTTACGCTAAAAATCCCGAAAGTCAGCTCGCTTACTACTGACCAATAGTCTACCTATTTTTAATGATTTCTTCAAAATTATCCCCAAGTTTCAGATAGGGATTTTAATTTTGCTGAACTCACTTTATAGATCTTAAATCATGGCAGTTCAAGTTGAATTTGTTATTCTTTAGCTTTTAGCATTAGAAGTCATGAAAATTGCAATCGGCTGGTTATATCCCACCCTCATGAGTACCTATGGCGATCGCGGTAACGTTATTTGTTTGCAACGGCGCTGTCAATGGCGAGGCATCGAGGTAGAGATTGTTCCACTTCGGAAATCAACAGAGATTGCAGAATTTAATCGAGTAGACATAATTGTCGGGGGCGGAGCCCAAGATCGTCAGCAAGAAATTGTGATGCGAGACTTACAGGGAGCAAAAGCCCAGGCGCTTAAAGAGAAACTAGATCAGGGCACACCAGGAGTATTTACCTGTGGCTCGCCGCAACTATTGGGTCATTACTACGAGCCAGCATTAGGCAAAAGAATCGATGGTTTGGGCTTATTAGATATGGTTAGTCAACACCCAGGTATCGAGGCACAAAGATGTATCGGCAATCTAGTATTTGAAATTACCGCTAGCCCCATCGCCAGGGAATTGACAGAGATCCTCGGAGAAAAACCCCTGGTTATTGGCTTTGAAAATCATGGTGGCAGAACTTATTTACAAGATGTTCAAGCATTAGGCAAAGTAATCAAAGGGTATGGCAATAACGGAGAAGATCAAACCGCAGGAGCTTTTTACCAAAATGCGATCGCTACCTATGCCCATGGTCCATTACTACCGAAAAATCATTTTGTTGCCGACTGGCTAATCAAAAAAGCCTTGCAACGGAAATATGAAAGACAAATTGCCTTGAGTCCTCTAGATGATTCTTTAGCTCTTGCAGGGCGCAAAAATATGTTGCGGCGCCTCGGTTTAGCTATTTCAGAGGTTGCACTTTCATAAGCTATTGTTAATCTTTGCATTAAGTTGCGTGCGTTGCAACGAAAATTGCCTTACTATTGCAAGGAGACATTTTTATGCAAGACAATCTTGCAAGTCGTACATTTAGCAATTGCAACCAAAACTATGACGGTCAAAGTACTAGATAATGGTTCTGCTGGAGCTTTGGTTCTTATACTACCATTGGCTTTTGGTTTTGTCTTTTTGTATATGCTATGGCCTTATCTGCTGTTAATAGCGGCAGTGATTGTAGCTTTCAAACTTTGGCAAAACTATCAGTGGCAAAAGTGGTGTGGAGAAATCAATCCTTACTTTAATCAACTGATCAAGGAAAATCGAGGATACCTCACCCCAGTAGACTTATCCGTAAAAGCAAATCTAACTGCTAGAGCAGCAAAAACATTTCTCGCTCGTAAAAGTGACGAATATGGCACTAAGCCACAAACTTTACCTGAGCAGGGATTAGTTTATTATTTCCCTACCGCCAGTGCTTTAGGTAGTATCTTGGATGATAGTGAACCCGAGCCAGTATTAAACTCCTATCAATTGACAGCGAAAGATGCTAACAAGTTATCTGTTAGGGGAATTGCTCAATTAGCAAAGCAAGAACAAAACGAAGTTAAAGACCCCACTACAAATTCCTCCTCATCTTCTGTCGCTCAACTAACCAGAGAAGACTCTCTACAGTCAACTGCAACTCTTGAACCTGAGTCCGAGACAGATAGTTCAACCATCAATCAACCCGCTTCTATTGATGCTGGTCAATCATTGATTCAAGCTGAACTAGCAAAACGCCTCGACCTAAATTCTAGTACAGTTGGTAGACGAAAATCTGACCCAGATTTTCCCGAGTGGAGTCAAAGCAAAGATCCTGAAGGAGTAGCTTGGAAATATGAATCCGACACCAAGCTTTATGTAGCAGTAACTTCAAACTAAGATTTTTCTGGTTTTGTTGGTGTTTGTCAAACACGATTTGGCTCACATATTATTTCGCGTTTTCCAATAATTGCGATTTGTAGTAAGGATTAGAGATTGAGTAGGTATTTATTCTCTGCTTTCTCTAGTCCTTAATCGTTTTATACGCTTAATGTCTAGAGGGAATTAAAAAATCTCAAAATCCTTTAAATACATTCTCAAGAGATGAGATTTTCTCAATTTATCTAGTTAAAAAACTCAAATTTCTAATTTTTTAAAAGCTATCCTAAAGGGTTAGCTTCGCGTCATAGCTGAGAGCTAATAGCTAAAAACCAGTAAATTAGAACGAAGCTCATTCATATCAGACGTTAATTACTATTTTCTTGAGGAGATTTAATCACTCGCAGGGGAATAACTTCTACTCTTAGATCTATCGGTTGTTTGATGTTTTTGACAAGTAATTGTCTGACGCGATCAATATCTTCCTGGGAAATAGAATCTAAAGGTGCACCAACTTCTATTTTTATCTGCAACAACTTTTTACGAGGAATAACCGTAATTAGATTGATATCGGCATTAGCAAAAATGTCTGTTTCTTCAACAATCAAATCTGCGATTTGGGAACTTACATTCTTTTGGATAATTAAATCTCGCATCGAGAGAGTTAGGGGAACACCCAAAACAAACATTACCAAGGTAGACATAACTAATCCTTTCTTAGCGCGATCAAGATTGCCGTAGGATTGAAATAAAAAGACTAAGCTGCCAAAAAAGATAATACAAATTAGGTTGGTTGAAAATAGTAAAAATGCACCAGTCGCAATTTCCTGCTCTCCCAATCCTAAGCCGATGCCAATAACACTTAAAGGTGGCACTAACGCTACAGCGATCGCCACCCCAGGAATAGCGTCAGCAATACTACGACGAGTCTGGGTAAAAGCTCCTGCCAACCCTGCTGCCATAGCAATGCCGAAATCAATTAAGGTGGGGTTAGTTCGAGAAAGTATTTCTGAATCCATTGTTTCTAAGCCAATGATCGAAGCTGTTAACCACGAGGCGGTAATAGTCAGAATGATGCCTTTAAATAGGGTAAAACTAGAGCGACGTAGTAGTTTACGATTACCCATTGCTACCGAATAAGCCATGCCAATAATTGGACCCATCAGCGGTGCAATGATCATCGCTCCAATAATTATGGCTACGCTGTTTGCTAACAATCCTAGGGTAGAAATAATTGCTGATAATACCAACATGAAGTGAAAACTAAACGTCGGCACAGACAAGCGCCATAAACTACGATTTAAACTGGCGATGGGAGTTGCTTTTTCTTTGATCCATTTCCAGTTACCATTATCCTGATGCCAAAGCTTTTTTAGCCCAAACTTGCGAGTAATTATCCGTAGTAAATATTTGAAGCGAATAACATATCTCGGGGTAGCAGTAAATATAGGTATCATGGCTAGTTATCAGAAAGTTTTGGTTGAAAAAAGAAGCGTTTGCGAGAATGCCTCTTCAAGCATCAAGCGGATTTAGCTGCATCATCTGCCAAGTAACAAAAGTTCCGACTGGACTCCAAAGCAGATAGGGAACTAATAACCAAAACGCAGTCGTAGATCTGGGTAATATTGCCACTGCTAATATTGCCCCCAAGAAAAACCCCGTACCGCCAATAATCGTTCCTACCTTGAGGCTACGGGTTTTGCACATAACCAGGGTATACAAGGAAATTGCTATCTCTACCAGTAAATAAAAGCTCATTAATAGCCAAGTTGAAGCTTCACCTGGATTAGCTGACCAAACATTGTAAGCCGACCACGCACCGCAAATAAACACTGTGATCCAAATAATGGGAATTGCCCATTCAAAAGTCAACCAGTCGGGACGACGCAAGCGTTTGAACCAGCGAAAATCTCTACTATTAATTAGACGATTAAAAGTAAAAGGAACAGCCAGAGTAACAACCCCAATTATCAGCCAAGAAGGAATCATAATTGTTTATTTATTTAGTTGAAATATTAATTACCAATATCAAAGGTTTTAGCCTTAAAAGCTACATAAAAATTAACAGTATCTCATGATGCTGCATTTTCGGTTTCGATATCTTCATCCTTTAGATAGAATTTTTTGATATTGCCTGGAAATGCGATTAAGTTTACCAATTTAAATCAGCGTTAGTTTAGTCTAGTGGCGATCGCAACTAGGAACTTTTCAGGGAATAAGATATTTAAATTTAAAGCTTTAATTTAAAGCCCCAAGTAGTCTTGCAATGCATTACGCATCATATCTACAATATCTACGGGTACTGGTTGTTCTAGCCAAATTTCGAGGGCAGCTACCCCTTGTTGTAAGAGCATTTCGAGTCCGTCAATTGTTGTTGCACCTTGAGCTTGAGCTAATTTGAGAAACTGCGTCGGGCTAGGGGTATAGATCAGATCATAGACGATCGCATTTTTCTTGAGTTTTTGCATTAAAGCCTGATCCACAGGAGAGGCATCTACATGGGGAGACATACCCACAGGGGTGGTATTAACTAGTAAGTCAGTAGCTGGAATAAGGCTACTTAAGTTATCCCAGTTATGTATCTTGAGTCGAGAAGTGATATCAGTGGAATGTGACCAGCTTTGATAAAACCTGGCTAATTTATCGCTATTTCGTCCCACAACATGGATTTCTGAACAGCCGAGATTGGTTAAACCTGCAATAACGGCTCTCGCTGCGCCACCATGACCTAAAATTACAGGAGTTACTTGTGTCCAATCCCGTGACATGGTTTTCAACGGAGCAATAAAACCAACCACATCGGTATTTGTGCCTTTCCAGCCCGAGTCAGTACGCCAAACTGTATTTACCGCACCGATGTTAGTGGCATCAATAGAGATTTCCGTGAGGAGGGGCATGATCTCTTGTTTATGGGGAATAGTGATGCTAAAACCGACTAAATCAAAGGCAGTGAAACCTGCGATCGCTTTTTCTAAATCACCCTTTTTGACAGGAAAAGGAACATATATATAGTCATGCATAATTTTGAGATCGCCACATTATGTATAACGGGAGATAAAGAATGTTCTACGGGATCACCAATAATACCCAGTAGTTTGGTTTTGCCTGTGATTAATGGCATCAAATTTAAATCTATCTCACTATTTACTATACTTTTCTGAAATCGCCAACAGCAAACAACTGTTTATTAACCTTCTGCAATCAGATCATCATTTGCATTGGTCTCAACAACTTTGGAATGACTACAGTGTCGGGAATGACCTCAATCCAAACTACTGCACCACAGGGTAAAGGATTATCTGGTTGATAGACCACTCGACATGCACCTTTAATCTCTGCTAGATGACAATAAGTTTTACGATTACCTTGCCTAACGGTAATGACAGGCTGGTTAGCCTTCTGTTTGCGGTTGCGATTTATTTGAGGTTTATTAACGTGAATCACAGTTGACTGTTGAGAACGCTTTCTTCTCCAAGTTCCTCTCAGACCACGACCTCTCCCTTGAACTTTTGGTATTCCTTTAATTAAGGGGATTTTCCAGACTCTACCTGACTTTTTTGCTCCTTTAATTCGCTCCTGCTGAAGCAAAACTTTAACTCTAGATACAGAGATATTTAAGAGAAAAGCTGCTCTGGTTGTCCCAACTGTATTATTCATTAAACCAAAATGAAATATGGCGACATATTATATATTGTGATTCAGTAGCTTACTTTAACTAAAAATCATCCAAATTAATTAAACAGAATTCTAATAATTGATAATCAGACTTAGATCTAAGTTGGCGATCGC
>CALLPS010000096.1 GCA_938015355.1 uncultured Pleurocapsa sp. | reverse complement strand
AATAAAAACCAGTATTTACTTCAATTTACATTAATATTACCAGGCGGTTAGGTTATAGAAGAAGCAAACCGATGTAGCTGACTACAAATTAGATAATAAGTTTGTAAGCTATGTAACCCAATAAATAAATCTAAAAGGAATTATGAAAAAACTATTTTATCTCTCTACTGCTGCCATACTATTGTTTTTTCCAAGTATTGCTAATGCTCAATCTTCAAATGATTTGGACTTAACACCAAGCGAAGTCTTTTGTTCTAATAAGTCTGCAAGAAGAGGTAGTGCAATTACTGAAATCAATAGAATGTTGAATTCAAGATCAAGAAGATTATCCGCAGAAGAAAAGCAAGTCTTAGCCAAAATGGTAGAAATTCTTGATGCTAGTGACACCATTGAAAATGTCTGTTCCCCAGAGGAATTTTAAAATATAAAGCATGTGATATTAATTGATCTAAAATCAAGCTTGTTTCACTATGCTTAAAATTCAAGTTTTAAATTATATATCCGTATTTATAAGGTGGTGAAGAAAAAAATCTAATTAAAACAGTTGATTATCGTGGTTTATTTGCACAAAAATCACGATTTATACTGTAGATATATTTCCCAAAGTAAGAATATATTGTTAAGTAATTGGCAATAAAAACAGACTGTAGATCTAGAAAATAAATAAATAAATAAATTAAGATGAATAATTTAAGCTCCATTTCTTTATCCCGTTTCTGCAAACGTAATTTAAATTTCTTATTTAAAGTTGGTGGTATTAGTTTATTAGCAGCAGCAAGTCAAACTTTAATGACTCCTGAAGCGATCGCAGGGACGGCTTTAACTACTAAAGAGACTTTTTCAGGAAAAGTAAACTATACAGTTACAGGAGGAACTTTAAGAAGGGACTCTGACTCCGTTAATGCTTGTAGTTTGAACTCTTCTTCTTCTGCCCAGCTAACTGGAATACCTAGTAATGGTACTGTTAAAAAAGCATATCTCTATTGGGCTGGCTCAGGAATAAATGTAGATAGTCAAGTAACATTTGATAACGCTTCTTTGACAGCAGATAACACTTATACCGATAACTATGCCAATAAATATGATTTCTTTCAAGGTGTCAAAGATGTAACCAATATGGTTGCTAGTAAGGGAAATGGAACGTATGAATTTAAGAATTTATCTGTAGATGATGACAGCCCATTCTGTGGAGTTAATGGCGTTTTATCTGGTTGGTCTTTAATCGTAATCTATGATGATCCTTCAATTCCCAGAAACAAGCTAAATACTATTGAATTGTATGAAGGTTTTACTGCTTCTAGAAATCAAACTGTCAACTATACTCTTGATGGCATTGAAGTAGCAGATAATCCAGTTGCTAAATTTTCTATGTTAATTTGGGAAGGAGATGAATCTTTAGGAGGGGATAACGAATATTTCTCTTTTAATAGTAATACATTAACTGATACCTACAACCCTTCAAATAATCAATTTAATTCTTCCATTAACACGTTAAACTTATCAGATGTCTACGGTGTTGATTTAGATACTTTTGATGTGTCAAATTATGTAAGTGAAGGGGACACTTCCATCACAGGAACTATTTCTACTAATAACGATTTAGTACTTCAAGGTGCAGCTTTAATCATGGTTACTGACGAGTTGGCAAATGAAGCTCCTACTGCACAACCAGATACTATTTCTACAGATGAAGATACAGCAACAACTTACAATTTAATTGATGGAGATCCTGATACCAATGATGGTCAGGATTCTGATCCTGAAGGGGATACTTTAAAATTAACTAAGTTTAATGTTGACGGGACGGAATATAGCTTTGCTGATGAATCTAGTCATCAGATAACTATGCCCTCTGATGCATTGTTAACAATAAATAGTAATGGTAATATCTCCTACGATCCTAATGGTCAATTTGAATCCCTAAATCCAGGTGATACTGCACTCAACCCAGATAAATTTACCTATACCGTTAGCGATTCAGAAGGTAGTACAAGTTCTGCTACTGCAACCGTAAATATTAATGGGGCTGCTGATGATCCTGTTGCTGTGGATGATGAATTTACCACTGATGAAGATACTGCAACTCGAATTCATGTTCTCAGAAATGATAGCGATCCCAACACTCCTAAAGAGAATTTGAGAGTAACTAAAATCAACAATACCTCTGTTGACTTAAATGGTACTTATACACTTAAGTCAGGTGCAGTAATTACCGTTAAAGAAGTAGGAGCAAACTATAAATCTAGAAATGGCGACTATACTTTGCTCTATGATCCCACGAGTAGTGAATCCTTAAACTATCTCAATGAGGGAGAGACTGCCACAGAAACCTTTACTTATACCGTAAGTGATCCCGAAGGTAATACTGGTGAAGGTGACGTAACAGTAACAGTAGATGGTCTTACAGATACTTTTTCTGACTAATATCTCACTGAATTTAGATTAAGTTTAACCAGTTTAACTTTTTTCAAAGTTTTTAAAGCGATCGCACTTCGTAATGCGATCGCTTTTTTATTTGTGTTATATATTTATATGGTCGCTGATTTATACTCATGTTTTAAATCGAAGTGGTAAGTAGCTCCACGCTTTTTAAACATCAAATATTTTGTAGGTTGGGTTGAAGAATGAAACCCAACACCAGTAATCAATCGATGGGTTTCGCTATCGTGAAGCGGAGCTAATCCTTTAGGGCTCTACCCATCCTACGAATAATTAGGTTGACCTACTTAGAAGTGCCAGAAGTCCTCTCGATTTATGAGAAATTTTAATTAAGGATATTTCAATATGGCGATCGCACTTTTGAACATCTAATAACCAAAAAAAATCAACAATTGATAAAGATTCTTAGTTTTACTTAGTATCTAATTAAAATCATAAAAAAGATGTCGCTCTATCTTGAGCTTGGTTATGTAGTCGCTCGGCGATTCTAAATATTTCTTGTCCTGTATGGAGATATTGATCGTTATAGTTCATCGTGAACCACTTTAGTTCTTTAATCCCGTCTCCAATATGATTAAGGCAGTAGTAAAGATTACTGGCAACTCCTGCAACCTGAGGGGGATTTGGTTGAGACTTTAGCTTTTTTTCTGCCTCCTGCCAATAATGATCACAAGTGTCCAGGTAAGTTTCAAAATCTGACATCAAACTGTCATCGAAAGGATCGGCAGACAGCCGATCTATTTCTATTTCTAGAGAATCGAGAATTTTAGTTGCTAGACGATGAATCGGAAAATAAACTTCTTGCAACCATTGTTGATAAGTAACTTCAGGATGAATGTCAGCCCGTTGTTTGTGATACTGTCTCCCCGCAGCAGCATTTCTTTCCTGTCGGCTGACGTAGAAATCACTGGTATGACCAAGCTGTTGTTGTCGGTCATACCTGCGCCTGCTTTTGCTATTTCCCAAAATCTCATAAGCAGCATTGAGAGCAATAATCCGATCAGAGTTTTGCGTTTTAGTTTGGCTGTCGGGATGAAACTGCTTGGCTAAACGTCGATAGGACTGTTTAATTTCTTGCTGAGTGGCTTGGGGACTAACTTGGAGTATTTGATAGTGATTCACTGCTTTGGTTCATTTAATTGAGACTTAGTTCCAGAATTAAAGTAGGAAAGTAGAGAATTAGAGAAATAGAGAGAAAATGCCTTAATTAAAGACAGGTTGTTCTAAATCAGCGAACAATGGTGTACTCAGATAGCGCTCACCAAAACTAGGTTGAATCATGACGATTAGCTTATCTTTATTTTCTGGTTTTTGCGCCAACTTAACTGCTGCTGCCAGGGCTGCACCAGTAGAAATACCTGATAAAAGACCTTCTTCCCGTGCGAGACGACGACCAAAAGAGATCGCCTCATCATCAGTAACCGTAATCACTTCATCAATCAATTCTACTTTTAAAACTTCGGGAACAAATCCCGCACCAATGCCCTGAATTTTATGAGGACCTGGTTGTCCACCAGACAATACAGGACTGCTAATTGGTTCAACAGCAATTACTTTTAGTTCTGGTTTGTATTTTTTCAGAACTTCTGCCGTGCCAGTAATTGTTCCTCCTGTACCAACTCCTGCCACAATCATATCGACTTTGCCCTCTGTATCTGCCCAGATTTCCTCAGCAGTGGTGCTGCGGTGAATTTCTGGGTTAGCAGGATTATTAAACTGTTGTAGCATATAGGCATCGGGAACATTGTCGCTGATTGCCTGTGCCTTTCTGATACATCCCCCCATACCTTCGCTACTAGGAGTCAACTCCAACTGAGCACCATAGGCTTTTAACATTGCCCGTCGTTCTTTGCTCATGCTTTCGGGCATAGTTAAAATTAGTTTGTAACCTTTGGCGGCAGCAGCCATTGCCAGGGCAATTCCCGTATTACCCGATGTAGGTTCTACTAAAATGGTTTTGCCAGGGCTAATAATGCCTTCCGCTTCCGCTGCATTAATCATATTGACCCCAATACGGTCTTTTACTGAAGCAGCAGGATTCATTCCTTCCAATTTAACCACGATATTCGCCACACATCCTTCTGCTTGGGGAATACGGTTGAGCTGTACTAAAGGAGTTTTTCCTACTAATTCGGTAATATTTTTAGCAATTTTCATCGGATTACAATTAGGTAGAGATTGGTAGTATTTATTTCTTTATTTATTTTCACTGTTAGTCGTATTCTCCATACAACATTTTTTCAATAGTTTATAAATCTCAGCTTTCTTACTGTAGCTGTCTGGGAAATTAGCCCACAATATATCCTTTCCACAATATATCCTTTTGAGCTTTTTCCTTAAATGTTTGCTCAATAAATATTTTTCAAAACTATCCGCCCCCACAAGTTGATAACGGAGAGCAACAAATAGTGCTGCTATGGTTATTTTTCCTGTGAGGGCGGTCTAGAGGGTCTCTTAGTCGAAACCTAACTGCTGGAAGGAACTCCAACAATGTCTACCTAGTTGCTTCCGAAGAAGCTTAAGACGAGACTGTTAAAGAACAGCCCCAGCGCACAGCTGGCTATCATCAACTAGGAGACCCATGTTACTACTATGTTCTGTCATGGGCATCACCTCCTGCATTACTAAATGGTTAGTTTGATAACTATGTATCCAAGATTAATATAACTAAATTTTATAGTTTCGGCAATTTTGCATAAATCTATCCGCCAGATATTTTGTTTCCCCCCAGTGGAGATGGAGATAGGAAGCGTGAAGTTGTTTAATATTCCACCCTTCGCTTACCTGATGACTACACTTATGAAAGCCTTGTAATCGCCACTGCGGATTCTCTGAATTATAGGTAAGTTGAGAACGATGAAACTCATGACCCCTGACTGTTTTTTGGGCTCCAATTAATGAACTATCTTGAAGTGCGATCGCAGTACGATAGCCCAAGGTTAACTTACTTTGCATCGTCACGGTAGTAGGAATTACTCCTACCATTGACCAGGTTTGTTGTTGTAAATCTATTAATTGTTCGCAGAGATACATCAAACCACCACATTCGGCATAAGTAGGAATGCCAGCTTGAATAATTTGTTGGAGATGGTTTAAAACCTTTGTATTGCTAGCTAGCTGTTGGGCAAATATTTCGGGAAACCCGCCACCAAAATATAATCCTTGGATTTGGTCAGGAATATTTTGATCTTCCAAGGGACTCCAAAATACTAATTCAGCTCCTAATTCGGTCAAGATATCTAAGTTGTCTTGGTAGTAAAAATTAAATGCTTTATCTCTAGCGATCGCAATTCTGACTGTTGACTTCTTACGAAGTTTACTCAACGGAGATTCCCTCCGCAACGTAACTTCGCGCTGTTGACTGCCAAGAAGCGGGAGAAGTTTATCCCAGTAAAATGATGTCTTGGCTAGATCTGCTAACTGATTAAAGGTTTGATTGATCGTAGAAATTTCGCCAGAGGGAACTAGACCTAAATGGCGATCTGGGATAGTTAATGCTGCATTTCGTCTTAAAACTCCTAAAATTGGCATATTTATACTGTTTAATGCCGTTTCTAATAATTCCAGATGGCGATCGCTTGCTACTTTATTGAGAAGCACCCCCGCAATGGTTACATCAGGATCGAGGTTGCTATAGCCAGAGGCGATCGCGGCGATCGAAGTCGATAAGCTAGAGCAGTCTAAAACTAAAGCCACAGGGAGGTTTAAAATTCTCGCAATATGAGCAGTGCTGCCATAGTCATTTAAAAATTCTGTTTGATCTGGATGGGAAATACCATCAAATAACCCCATCACTCCTTCAATCACTACCCAATTAGCATTTTGAATATGACGTTGAAAACAATTTTGAATATAACGAGGAGATGTTAAGACAGGATCTAAGTTGCGACAGGGCAAACCCGTTACGGCGCGATGAAACATAGGATCGATATAATCGGGTCCTACTTTAAAAGACTGTACTCGTTCACGGTATATTGCGAGATATGCAAGTATTGCCAAGGTAACTGTTGTTTTGCCTACTCCAGAGCGATCTCCTGCAATTATTAAAGCCATATAATTTATACTCTGGTGTGAAATATAAATAATTTAAACTAAATTTTAGTTGAAGTTTTGGGAATCATAGAAAGAGTATGACAAATATGTCTATATATTTTCAGTTAGTTACTTTTCCTTATTTTTTGCTTATTTCCTTAAAAAATTTTCAGCAAAATCATGAACAACAATTTTCAGAATCCATTACAGGTTCTTAACGAAAAATCTCAAGAGGGCTGGTCTGGCTGTATCGAAATTGAAGAACTAAAAGATGCTTCTGTCAGTTGGCATGTTTATTTGCTTGAGGGAAAAATACAATATATTAATAGTACAGTCGGACAACAGATACGATTAGATTACCTATGGCAAAGATTTAAGTTAGGTTCAAAATGTCCTCAGTTAGAGGACAAAGAAGCTTCAGAATATATCTGTTTATGTGAGGCATTATCTGATAAACAATTATCTGATATAGATATTAAAAAACTACTATTTAGATTTACTAGAGAAGGCTTAGTTAATGTTTTGAGCATTGAACAAGCTACCATTCAATTAATACCAACCAGGAGAATTAAAAAGGCAATTGTTAGCTTTAGCTTGACACAATTAGGTGCCAAACTAGAAGTTAAAATCAAACATTGGCAACAAATTAGAAAGTATATAGATTCTCCTTTTTGCCGTCTATATCTGGAGCAAAAAAATGCTCTGAATTTTTATAAAGTTTGGAAACCTCAATATAACAGCCCTGAGATAGCAGCAATTGCAGAAGTTCATAAGCTCTCATCTTTTGTTAGTTTATTTGTGGCAAAAAGTTGCCTCTATGAAATAGCACTCAAAGCTAATGTTGATACTTGTTTGATCACGAAAATACTTAAGCAGTCTATTGTAGATGGTTTAATTGATTTGTTACCCTTCAAGGAACTATCTCCAGAAGAGTTGCAGCGGAAACATCAGTCCCAAGAAAATCTCTTAGCCGCAAATCAAGTAAAATCACCCTCTAACTCCCCCCTTGAAGTCAACCCAAATTCATCTTTAATTGTCTGTGTCGATGATAGTAAAACAGTTCAAAAGCAAGTCAGAATGACACTGGAAGCGGGAGGATATCATGTTCTTAGTATTACCGATCCTACTTCAGCTTTAAAGAAACTATCTCAGCATCAACCTGCGGTAATTTATCTGGATATAAATATGCCTGATCTGAATGGTTATGATCTATGCACTCTATTAAGAAAATCGCAAAAGTTCAAAGACATTCCGATTGTTATGCTTACAGGAAGAGATGGCATGATTGATCGAGTTAGAGCAAAAATAGTTGGAGCAACGGACTATTTAACTAAGCCCTGTGATCCCAATAAACTAATTGCCTTGACCAAAGCATTGGAAAAATCGCAAGTTGCTATTCAATAATCACTAATCAAAATCAATGAAATGGTAATTTAGTTAAATTTTTGGGAATTATAATTATAGCTAAATTATTTGTTAATAAGATAATTAGAAAAAGCAATTAATTATTATGAAGACTATTCTTATTGTTGAAGATACTCATGCGGAAAGGCAAATGAGTTCGGCTTTATTAACTCATGCTGGTTTCCAGGTAGCAGTAGCAGAAAGTGCAGAATCCGCTTGGGCATGGCTCAATGCGAATCCTTTACCCAATTTAATCTTGCTAGATATTGTCATGCCTGGAGAAAGCGGATTAGATCTCTGTCGCAAAATCCGAGAAAATCCTGAATGGAAAGAACTGCCAATTCTTTTCTGTAGCTCTAAGGCAGAAGATTTTGATCGTTTTTGGGCAATCCGTCAGGGCGGAAATGAATATATTACGAAACCTTATGTTCCCCAAAACTTAGTTGATAAAGTGACAGAGTTTGTACAATAAGTCGTGATCAAGGAGTGAACATACAATTCAAAATTCATTCAAAATTTAATTATAAAAAGTAAGTTAGAGATTAGCTCTAATCCTTTTTGTTTAGCCAGATTTAAGTTTGCTCTAGGGTTATGAATCAAGAATATTTTACCGTTGAATTAGCCTCGGCAATTGACTTAGGAGTGCCTTTAGACAATATGGGAGCAGTAGCCCAATTTGACGTCCAAAGCGTTTGTATAGTACCAGGAATTGCGGAATTTTGGCATGGAGTGGTCAATTATAAAGGTTCTTTACTTTGGGTATTAGATATTGATCGCTTTTTTGACTTGGAAATCCAGAGCGATAAGTCTCCTCAGAAAATGACGGCGGTTGTTCTTAAAGGTGAAGAATCAATTAATCCCAAGAAGGTAGCAATAGTAACTCAACAGTTAAAAGGCATTCTGACTATAGAACAATCTTCTCTTAAGCCGATAGCAAATAATGTTTCTCCTCAACTGCGTGAATGTTGTTTTGCTATAGCTCAAGCTGAGTCACAGACTACTTATATTATTGACTCCACTGCCCTGTTGCAACAGTTACATCAAAAATCAATGCTGCTATCAGTCTAAATTAAATTGCATATATTAAATTATTAGGAATCGAGTCTATGTCTGATAACACTGGAGATATTGTTGGTAAAATTGTTGAGGCAAATGCCTTAGAAAGTTCGGGAGAAACGGACAAAGCGATCGCTCTCTACCAAGAAATTTTAGAGCTAGATCGTGGTGGTAATTATGGTGATGTAGCTCAACAGGCATTAAATAATTTGCAACAGAATGACGCTGCAACCGTTAAAACCACTCAACAACAGTCAAATTCTTCAGCAAATACATCTCAGTCTGATAACACTGGAGATATTGTTAGTAAAATTGTAGAGGCAAATGCCTTAGAAAGTTCGGGAGAAACTGATAGAGCGATCGCTCTATATCAAGAAATTTTAGAGCTAGATCATGGCGGCAACTATGGTGATGTGGCTCAAAAAGCACTAAATGCCCTCCAAGAACCAGCTTATATTGAAGAAACAATTACACAACAGAATGTTTCTTGGTTAGAACGACTAAGCATCAAGAACAAAGCTGCTATCATCCTGACAGGATTGACTGTCGTATCTACGATCGGGATTAGTATCGTAGCTTACAATCTGGCAGATAAAACTGTTACCAAGGGAATTAACGAATCTGAGCAAGCATCTTCCTATAACCTGACCCAAACCGTTGCTTTCTTTATGCGGGAGCGATATGGGGATATTCAAGTGATGGCAAATCTGCCACTTTTTAGCGATTCAGAATTACGAGCCAGCTCTAATATCCAGCAAAAGCAAAGTCTATTAAATAGCTATGTCAAAGCCTATGGTCTTTATAATAGTATTGCTGCTTTTGATTTAAATGGTAATGTGATTGCCCAGT
>CALLPS010000095.1 GCA_938015355.1 uncultured Pleurocapsa sp. | reverse complement strand
ATATCTGAATAATTTCGGCTTTAGCTAAACGATTTTGTAATAGCTGCCTAACTTTTTTAACTGCCCCTTGTTTCGTTTTATCTATAGTTTTTAGTTCGGGCACTTCTAGTACCGTAGCTATGGTAGAACCATCTTCGTTATTTTCTAATAAGATGTTCCAATTATCCACAATATTTATAAGTCTAAATAATTTTTAATTTCTATCTTATTGTATCTAGTCTGTTCGACAAACTCAAAACTAAGTTTTAACAGGAAATTTGCATAACCCAGATAAAGAGGAAAAAGAATCTTCTGATTCCTCATCCTCAGTCCCTAAGAGCTAAATATAATCCTGTAAAGCCTTGACCGACAAAGGTTCTGACTGCAACGAGCGAATGGCAGCCACCGTCGCTTTTGCCCCTGCAATAGTGGTAATAATCGGCAGTCGATAGTCTAGTGCCATCCGTCTAATTAATTGAGCATCAGTTTGAGATTCTTCTCCTGTGGGAGTATTAATAATTAGCTGAATTTGATTGTTTTTAATTGAATCAACTACATGAGGACGACCTTCGTGGAGTTTCAATACCAAATCTACATCTTTAATCCCATTGGCTTGTAATGCCTTTTGTGTTCCCGCCGTAGCAATGATCTTAAATCCTAAGTCAATAAAGTCCTGTATTACAGGGACAATCACTTTTTTATCCCGTTCGTTGAGGGAAACAAATACTGTTCCTGTTAAAGCTAATTCAACTCCCGCGCCAATTTCGGCTTTAGCAAAAGCTTTACCAAAATCTGTGTCAATCCCCATTACCTCCCCTGTAGAGCGCATTTCTGGCCCTAAAAGAGTATCGGTATTCGAGAACTTATTAAACGGCAATACAGCCTCTTTCACCGCAATATGTTGGGGAATAACTTCTTTAGTTACCCCTAAAGACTCTAGACTTTGCCCCGACATAACTAAGGATGCTATTTTTGCCAAAGGAACACCTGTTGCTTTTGATACATAGGGGACAGTACGGGAAGCACGAGGATTAGCCTCAATAATAAAGACTTGCTCTCCCTGCACCGCATACTGAATGTTCATTAAGCCTACTACCTTCAGGGCTTTGGCTAATTTTTCTGTCCAGTTACGAATAGTTGCGATCGCCGATTCTGGTAAAGAGTTATAGGGAAGAGAACAAGCTGAATCTCCAGAATGTATTCCTGCCTGTTCAATATGTTCCATAATCCCCCCGATGACTACCTTGTCTCCTTGGTCGCATAGGGCATCAACATCCACCTCGATCGCATTTTCCAAGAATTTATCAATCAGAATGGGATGATCGGGTTCTACCTGTACCGCATAGGTCATATAGTGTTTAAGATCAGCATCGGAATAAACAATTTCCATTGCCCTCCCCCCTAATACATAGGATGGACGCACCACCACGGGATAGGAAATCCGATTCGCAATCCTGAGAGATTCTTCGTAACTGCGAGCTAGACCATTAGGTGGTTGTTTAATATCTAATTTCCGTAGAATTTGCTCAAATCTTTCCCGATCTTCCGCAGCATCAATAGAATCTGGAGGTGTGCCCCAAATTTTGCTTTCTGGGTGATCTTTGAGATATTCCTCCAGAGGGACAGCTAGTTTTAATGGGGTTTGTCCGCCAAACTGGATGATAATTCCTGCGGGATTTTCCGCCTCAATGATGTTTAAAACATCTTCTTTAGTTAAAGGTTCAAAATAAAGGCGATCGCTGGTATCGTAATCGGTAGATACGGTTTCAGGATTGGAATTAACCATAATGGTTTCGTATCCCGCTGCCGAAAGGGCATAGGCGGCATGGCAACAACAGTAGTCGAACTCAATTCCCTGTCCAATACGGTTTGGCCCCCCACCTAAAATCATCACTTTGGACTTATCTGAGGGGGTAACTTCTGTCTCTCCTGATTCGTAGGTAGAGTAATAGTAAGGAGTAAAGGCTTCAAATTCCGCAGCACAGGTATCCACCAGCTTATATACAGGCAAAATCCCTAACTCTTTACGATATGTCCGTACCTGATCTTCATTAGTCCTAGTAGCAAAAGCTATTTGGCGATCGCTAAATCCCTGCTGCTTAACATAGCGCATCTCTTTGGCAGCAATTTTTTCCAGACTCGTCCCCTTGAGGAATTTCTCCGTTAAAATCAACTCCTGCATCTTATCTAAAAACCACATATCGATAGCTGTTAGCTGATGGATTTCTTCGGGAGTCATGCCCAACTGCAAGCCTTGGTAAATGCTGAAAACTCTTTCAGGATTAGGAGTACGTAGACTAGAACGCACCTGGGGAATTGAGGGCAAGGTTTCTTGGCGATCGCAACCAAAGCCATAGCGACCAGTTTCCAACGATCTCAGGGCTTTTTGGAAGGATTCGTTAAAGGTTCTGCCAATTGCCATTGCCTCCCCTACCGACTTCATTTGGGTGGTCAGGATTGGCTTTGTCCCAGGGAACTTTTCAAAGGCAAAGCGGGGAATTTTAGTAACGACATAATCGATCGTCGGTTCAAAGGAAGCAGGGGTTTTTTGCGTAATATCGTTATCGATTTCATTCAGTTGATAGCCCACCGCCAACTTTGCCGCAAATTTAGCAATGGGAAAACCCGTCGCCTTGGAAGCTAATGCGGAAGATCGAGATACCCGCGGATTCATCTCAATTACAATTACTTCCCCGTTGAGGGGATTAATCGCAAACTGGATATTAGATCCTCCTGTTTCCACGCCAATTTCACGAATAATGGCTAAGGAATAGTCCCGTAAACGCTGATACTCTTTATCAGTAAGGGTTTGGGCAGGGGCAACGGTAATCGAATCTCCAGTATGTATCCCCATGGGATCGATATTTTCGATGGAACAGATAATCACCACGTTATCTGCCAAATCCCGCATTACTTCTAGCTCATATTCTTTCCAGCCTAGTAATGACTTATCCACCAAAATTTGATTAACAGGGGAAGCATCAATCCCCATCGCGGAAATTTGTTCATATTCTTCTTGATTATAAGCAATACCGCCTCCTGTACCTCCCATGGTAAAGGCAGGACGAATAATCAAAGGATAACTGCCTATTTCTTGAGCTATTTCTTTAGCTTCTTCCAGGTTATTAGCAATACCAGAGGGACACATCGGCACCCCGATCTTTTCCATTGCCTCTTTAAACAACAGTCGATCTTCGGCTTTTTCGATCGCAGGTAATTTTGCCCCAATCAATTCCACGCCATACTTGTCTAAGACTCCACTCTTTGCCAAGGATACGGCAATATTTAAAGCAGTTTGCCCCCCCATGGTGGGTAACAAGGCATCTGGCTTTTCCTTGGCAATGACCTTTTCTACCATTTCTGGAGTCAGGGGTTCGATATAAGTCCGATTAGCCATTTCAGGATCGGTCATGATCGAAGCAGGATTAGAATTAACTAACACGACTTCGTAGCCCTCTTCTCGCAAGGCTTTACAGGCTTGCGTCCCTGAATAGTCAAATTCACAAGCTTGTCCGATAACAATGGGACCTGATCCAAGAAGTAAAATTTTATGGAGATCGTCACGACGGGGCATATTACTCTGTCTCTTGTCTAACTTATACTGCTAGCGTTTTATTGTATAGTTTCTCGACCCCCTCAAAGGGTATTCTCTGTATCTACATTTAATAACTTTTTATCAATAAGCTTTAAGCCTTAAGCTCTAAGCTCTAAGCTAAGAGGGTTTGAGAGCAGCATCATCATCTTTGAGAACAATGGAGATGTCAGCACGCTATTTCTTTATTTAGTCTGATAGTAAGGTAGTGGATTACTATCTCATCGTTACACTGTAAAAAAATTCCTTCTCATAATCTATTGACTCACCATCAGTTTTCTCATATTCCTGAGCCGAATTTTTATTAAATCCAGAAATACCAGACATTCTGATAGGCAAATGACAACCGTGCTAATTCTTATGTATTGTCAGCATTTTTCAAAGCTTAATTTAACATTAAGTTATGTAACAATACTAGGGGATCATTAATATTCATTGCACACTCTTGACATTGTTGTTAGCTTATGGGTGCAAATGCAAAAACGAGGTTAAACAATGACTTTTTCACCTGATGCGATCGCTTTAATTGTAGTGTTAGTTACTGGTTATGTAATGGCAGTTAGTTTGGGTACAGTAGCTTACTTTGCCAATGAAAAAAACTATTAAACCTGGCAGTTCAATAGTTTGATTAAATTAATTTGATGTTAAATTTGCAGCTAGCTATCTTTAAAACGGCTAGCTGTTTGAGTGTTTCATTATAGTTCAAAGAATGCTAATTTGATACTGTGAAGTTTAACGGGATAAGTTAACCGATTTTTGCAAATATGATCTCTTAAATGCATACATCTACTGAATATTTTTTACAGCACCCAGGGGATCTGGTTCAACTTTATATAGATATTGACTAACAGTATTTAGTCGCTATCAAAATTCAAATAACTGTTCTTTAATAGAGGCAGTCTCAATCAATTTGCGATCGCTCTTATAGAGAATCAATTCAAGGATTATCAATAAAAAAAAGATGCCCTCTTCAGGACACCTTTAAAATCTGTATTAAGCTAAATTTTGCAGCAATTATTAATCTTACAAAAACCTATTTTTGTTTTTGACTGTAGGCATCTAAATTAATTTCAACTGGTTGAATATCCCAGATTTGCTCACAGTATTCCTTGATAGTGCGATCGCTAGAAAATTTACCCATTCTGGCTGAGTTTAAGATCGACATTTTTGTCCACTTGTCTTGATCTTTATAAGTTTCAGAAACTTGATCTTGACAGTCAATGTATGCCTGGTAATCTGCCAACAGCATATAAGGATCATCATAG
>CALLPS010000094.1 GCA_938015355.1 uncultured Pleurocapsa sp. | reverse complement strand
TTCAGAGTAAAAAAAGTATTATCGATCAACCTTCAATATTTATAGCTCCAGAAATATATGGTACTCAAGACAGCAATGGAGCGACAATTCCTTACTTCAAAGTTTTTCCTAGTGGTCAAAAAACTCTATGTCTAATTAAAGCAAGTGATAATTATTTTAACTTAACAGCTTTAATTTCATTTGCAGGAGACGAAATATCTGAAGATGATGTTAAAGCTCTTAAACACGAATTTTCTAATAGAGATATTAATAAACCAGATAAATTGCTCTATAGACAGTTCAGCGGTTACGATCTCAAGATAAAACTTCTCAGTAGCTTGTTTAGTCACCTAAGACCAACTAGCAATTATATTAAACCCTTAGCTTGCTGTATAGCCCAAATGCTAGATGAGCTTACAAAAAGAACCAGCAGTAATTATAAACCACAACAAGTTAAATGTGATGATTTTTCTTAATTAGCTCATCATTTCCGAAAGAGGAGCTTTAGGTATCCCAGCTTTACCTTTGACGGCACAACAAACTTCAGAATTATGTGAAATATTAAAAAATCCGCCTGAAGCGGAAAAAGCAGAATTACTCGCACTGTTGGTAGATCGAGTACACCCAGATGATGTGGCTTATGTTAAGGCTGGCTTCCTGACTGCTGTAGCTAAAGGGGAGTATGCAAACCAAATCAATGATCACCCAGTAGAAAACCTTTGGCTACTTAGTATAAAGGCAATTACAGTATTTAAAAGACAAATGATAGCAGAGATACCGAAAAATAGAATGTCATATTGACTAGATATATTTTCTCTTAATGAGAGTTGTAATGTATTTATAACCAGGAGCAAAATAACAGATATTAAGTTATTGGCAGTTGATTTCCATTGAAGATTCCAGTGGAATTGATTTTGAAAAGTATTCAAGACAATTACCGAAAATCCTATAGCGTCAAGAAACAATAATAATTCAAGAACATACCAAAAATAGATATGTGGCATAGCAGCGACCAATACCAAGCAGAGGCAATCAACAATAATTACCACGTAAATAGTTGTCATGTGAATTGCTGACAGCATTATTTGATTAGAATATCTGATTAATTCATCTAGGAGAATATAATTCTGGAAATAGAACCTAATCATAGTCAAAATAATTAAGATCAAGATTATTAGATCTTTAATACTTATGATTGGAGTTGTATATCTCCTGAGAATAATCGAAAAGCACAATCCCATAGCAAGCATCATCAATTTTTCCAAAAATTTCAAAGCAGATAAATATCTAGTTGTCATAATTACTTCCTTAAATAAATAAGCTCCTGTTTACTTATTAGATTAAGTAAAATAATTGATATTTACAACTTTATTTTTACAATTTTATTTCTGATAATTTCAAACTAAATTGAATTTATCAAGTAAAGTATCAAGTTGCTTTTTGAAATAGTTTTTTTTAGTTATAAGCTATAAATTGCTTTTTACAAGTATTGCTTTTATCTATGCTTTAGTAATCAAAAGTAATAGTTTAATCGTGTTATAATATTTCACAACTATTTTTCAACATTTTTTTGAACGGACAGAGCAATTACAGAAATATTTTATAAATGAATTTGCGAGAGGGGATATCCAATGAAGCCTGGTTTGATATTCAAGGAATACATAGAAAAAGATTTTGGGTATACAACAACGAGTAAACTAGCTGATGATATATCATGGTTAGCAGTTTCAAGTATTGAAGAAGGCTACTTTAAGCAAGATTTACAAAAAAATTCTAAAAAGAAATGGCAATCTGCATTATGCAAAATTTTCAAGAAAGATTACACTCCAGGATTAAAAATAACGCTCCTTATTATTAATGTTCTGGGAAATACAAAGCCAGATCCAGTAATTGCTAAAAGATTAATTGCCCAAAAGATTATAGAAATTTATCATAATCGTATACTCAGGAATCAGCTAAAAAGATAGGTTGGACAAGAATGGAGATATGCGCCCAAAATTGGCTCGGAGGGATATATACAGAAATTGGTGATTTTAAATCGGCTGAAAAATTACTTTTAGATGGGTTAGATAAAGCCAAAGAGATCAAGAGTAAAGGTAGACTGGGTTTTTATTATCGGTCTTTAGCTATTCTCTATGAAAAAAGTGGTCGATATTCTGAAGCCAACCCTCAAATAACTAAAGCTCATGATGTTTTTGATGAATTAGGAATGAAAAATGCTGCTAATGAAGTCCTTGACTTAATACATACAAATATAGCTAGCTAAATACTTTATTTCTCAACATTTTTTGAACTTCATAATAGTTATGATTAAAAACTGTTCACTTAGCATATAAATCACATTTATATTGTTAGATTCCTATATTTATTACTTATCCACTCATGTAAATATAGGATAATTTATACAAATAGCCTATTTTTCATTATGTTACAAACTTACCGCAAACACCAAGCCGAAAGAGCAGCCTTAAATATTCCTGCTTTACCCCTAACTGCACAACAAACTTCAGAATTATGTGAAATATTAAAAAATCCTCCCGAAGCAGAAAAAGAAGAATTACTCGCACTGTTGGTAGATCGAGTACCCCCAGGGGTAGATGATGCGGCTTATGTTAAGGCTGGCTTCCTAACTGCTATAGCAAAAGGAGAAATATCCTGCCCTGTAATTTCTGCTACTGATGCGGTACGTTTACTAGGGACAATGATGGGAGGCTACAACGTCCAGTCTTTAGTAGATCTATTAAAGTCCGAGGATAGTGCAATCGCAACTGAGACAACTAAGGCATTAAGCAAGACTCTACTAGTATTTGATGCCTTTAATGATGTCTTTGAACTTTCTCGCAATAACTCCTACGCCAAACAGGTAATTGATTCTTGGGCAGATGCCGAATGGTTTATCAGTCGCTCTAAACCAGCAGCAGCGATAACAGTGACAGTGTTTAAAGTACCAGGGGAAACTAACACCGATGACTTGTCTCCCGCGCCCCACGCAACGACTCGTCCCGATATCCCCCTCCATGCTTTGGCAATGCTAGAGTCAAAGATGCCTGATGGCTTAGATACCATTGCCAAGTTAAAAGAGAAAGGTCATCCTGTGGCTTATGTCGGTGATGTAGTTGGTACTGGGTCATCTCGTAAATCAGCAATTAACTCGGTATTGTGGCATATTGGGGATGAAATTCCCTTTGTACCGAATAAAAAGGCAGGAGGGTACATCTTAGGTAATAAGATCGCCCCTATTTTCTTTAACACTGCCGAAGATTCTGGAGCATTACCCATTGAATGTGATGTGGCACAGATCAATACGGGAGATGTAATTACGATTCATCCCTACAAAGGTGAGATTACCAGCGAGTCAGGAGAAGTTATTTCTACTTTTACTCTTAAGCCTGATACGATCATCGACGAAGTTAGAGCAGGGGGCAGAATTCCCTTACTTATTGGTCGAGCATTAACCGATAAAACCCGTGAAGCTTTGGGCTTAGAAGTATCTGAAATCTTTACTCGTCCTTCTCTCCCTGAGGATACGGGCAAAGGCTTTACTCTAGCGCAAAAAATGGTGGGTAAAGCCTGCTGTTTACCTGGCGTTCGCCCTGGTACATCCTGCGAGCCGATTATGACTACCGTTGGTTCTCAAGATACCACAGGACCCATGACTAGAGATGAATTAAAAGAATTGGCTTGTCTGGGTTTCAATGCGGATTTAACTCTACAAACTTTCTGTCATACCGCAGCCTATCCCAAGCCTGTGGATATTAATACCCATAAGAATCTACCAGATTTCTTTTCTAACCGTGGCGGAGTGGCATTGCGCCCAGGAGACGGGATCATTCACTCTTGGTTAAATAGAATGTTGTTACCCGATACTGTTGGTACGGGGGGAGATTCCCATACTCGTTTTCCCCTCGGGATATCCTTCCCTGCGGGATCAGGTTTGGTTGCTTTTGCTGCGGCATTAGGAGTCATGCCGTTAGATATGCCTGAATCTGTCTTAGTTCGCTTTACTGGAGAATTACAATCAGGAATTACTTTGAGGGACATTGTAAACGCTATTCCTTGGGTAGCTATCCAACAGGGAAAACTTACGGTTTCTAAAGAAAATAAACAAAATGTTTTCAATGGGCGAGTCATGGAAATGGAAGGCTTACCCAACTTAAAAGTAGAACAGGCTTTTGAGCTTACTGATGCTACGGCGGAACGTTCTTGTTCTGGCAGTACCATTAAACTCAGCGAGGAGACTGTCGCGGAATACTTGCGTTCTAATGTGGCACTACTCAAAAACATGGTTGCCCGTGGTTACAGTGATGCTCGGACGATCATGCGCCGTGTCGCTAAGATGGAACAGTGGTTAGCTAATCCAGAATTAATGTCTGGGGATGAAGATGCGGAATATGCCGACACCATTGAAATTAACCTCAATGAAATTAAAGAACCCATCGTTGCTGCCCCTAACGATCCTGATAATGTTAAGTTGATGTCTGAATGCGCGGGGGATATTGTAGACGAAGTATTTATTGGTTCTTGCATGACTAATATTGGACACTATCGCGCTGCTGCCAAAATCCTCGAAGGTGCGGGAGTCGTCAAAGGACGTTTATGGGTATGTCCCCCGACTCGCATGGATGAGAAGCAACTCCGCGAAGAAGGAGTATATGGTATCTTTGCTGCTGCTGGTGCTCGTACTGAAATGCCTGGCTGTTCTCTCTGTATGGGTAATCAAGCCCGCGTTGAAGATAACGCCACTGTCTTCTCTACCTCAACCCGTAACTTTAATAACCGTATGGGTAAAGGCGCACAGGTTTATTTAGGTTCAGCAGAATTAGCTGCCGTCTGTGCTTTGTTGGGTAAAATTCCCACAGTGGAAGAATATATGGCAGTGGTTAAAGAGAAAATTGCTCCCTTTGAAGGGGATTTATACCGCTATCTCAACTTTGATCAGATTGA
>CALLPS010000093.1 GCA_938015355.1 uncultured Pleurocapsa sp. | reverse complement strand
CTTTAGTTACTAGAAGAATTTACAGTGCTTAAATAACGCTCAAACCATAGTCCTGCTAGGATTGCTGCAATACCACAAGCAAAAAGTGCGATCGCTTTTAAAATCAGACCAGTATTGTATTCAAACATGCGGGAAAATATTTGCAAGATTAATAAAATTATTCCCAACCAAAAGTTAAATCTGCGTCCTTCTCTAACTGACTGACTAATTAGGATTATGGCTAAGAGAAATAGCAACAGGTTAAAGATTATGGTTCCCGCGATGCCGATGGGAGTAACAGCAATATTAAACCAAATTAAGCCAAATAAAATTACGAGAATTGTACCGATATAGGTAGAGTTGCGATCAAGTCGCCAGGGTAAATTACTAGTTCTTCTTACTCCCAGTTTCCACCAAGACCAAATTCCCCAAATAGTAAAAATTATTGGTGCAATTAATAATGACCAAGGGGCAAAATCGATAAATTTGCCAGATTGAGTAGAGTCAAAATTGTTGTCCCAAAAATTAAAAGAACAGAGATAAAAGAAACATCCTAGATAAAAAACCGCTAATTTGCGATTTATAGCCTCAAAGTTGACCTCTGAGTTAGAAAATAGTAAATCATCACCATAACTCCAAAGTAAACCAGGAGGCAGAATAAACAAGAGGGCGGGAATAAAGCTGGTGTTTGACAAATCCGCAACACTTAAATATTCGGCTAAATTTACTCCTAAAGCAAAAACAATTAATACTGAGCTTAGACCAAAAATCCAACGAGAGCGACAATAGTAAGCGAGAGGAATAAATAATAAGGAGATAATTAAAGGCATCTGCTGCAATACTGCCCCGACATCAGCACCATTCCAGATCGTATCTTGGAAGATTCCTAAACAATAGGCGATCGCAATTAAGATAGTTGCCATTAACCCCAGGGGAGTCAGTCTCAAACCATAAGCCATTCCCCAGACTCCAAAACCCCAGATCAGATATAGGACATAAGCGGCACCAGTCTGATGAAACATCTGAGACATCAAACCCAGATTTGCCCCCAGGGTTACAGCCCCAAACAATAATAATCCCTGTCCAATGCGAGATTTACGATTATCGGCAACTCGCCATAAATAAAATCCTGCACAGTTAGTCCCCATAAACAAACTCAGTAATAGCAAGACTTTAATTGGTCTAGACCATGTTTGCCAGTTAGCAGCCACAAAGGTAATGACTCCTAAACCCAACAGAATAAAACCTAAGCCTAAGACAATCAAGATAAAGAGATCGCGTGAAGCGGAATCCAACTCCTCTAATCCATAGCGCGTATTCAACTGCTCATAGATTTCTGGGCTAATCATACCCTCTTCTTGCCATTGCTGTGCTTCTTGACGTAACTGATACCTAAACTTTTCTGAAGCCATAAATCAAGGTAGAAAAATACCAAGATAACTCACTTTTTTAACCTTTTAATATCTATATTTATTTTGATTACTTGTGGGCGATCGCAAGTTAATTCGCCAACTGATGTACACTGTTATTTATTACGTATTTTTCTTAAAAGCTTATAGCTTAAGGCTTATAGCTGGGGCGAAGCCCCTTTATCTTCTTTGCCACCAGAGATAAACCCCTGTAACTAAAGCCATGAAGGGCATGATCCGTAAAGCTAACCAGCGAATAATTCCCGTTTGTAGTGAACTGAGCATAATCCGACGATTGGCAGCTTCTTTGGGTCGAATTGAGAGCAAATCTTGGTCTTCTCCCACTAGCCAACTGATAGAATTAAGTAACATATCACCGTTTAACTGCTGTTCAAACCAACCATTAGTAGCAAAAGTCGTACTACCAAAAACTACCAAACGAGAGTCTGTTGATTGCTCGCGATAAGATGCGATCGCAATATTTAATGGCCCCGAGATATCTGTGGTGGCATCAAAGGTAATTTGTTCTCCTCGCAGATCGCTTTCTGCCCAAGTTTGTTGATCTGTTATTGCTAGAGGAGTGCTGATAATGCCTGTTTTTTCCGTGGCTTTAATTGGTCTTGCTTCAGGAAATAGAGAAATTCCGTTACGAAAACTAGCGGTGATCGGATGTTCCCCATAACGATTAACAATTGCCACCGCGGGGCCAAAACCCATGACGCTACCTGCACCTGAGCCATCAACGATTAAACGCTCATCTAGTTCAATGCCCCAGTTTTGTAAGGTAGGGGTAATACCAATGTCGATATTAGGAGAGAGTAGTAGGAGTAAACTACCTCCTGTTGTTAAATACTGCTGTAATGTGGAGACTTCCGCTGCCAAGAGTTTTCTGGTCGCACCAGCGATAATAATCAAGTTAGCATCGTCTGGCATTTTGCCACTGCTAGCTAGGTTTAATCCTTGCACCTGATTCCCTTTGTCTTCTAAGTTTTTTACAGCCTGAGCTAAACCACCCTCAACTAAATCCAAGGAAGCTTCGCCATGTCCTTGCAAAAAATAGATATTGATTGGGCGATCTCGTTTTATTTTCTCAATCCCGTTGCTTAAACTTGTTTCGGTTAGGGCTACTTCTCCGACACTATTTACTGTATCTAGCTTTTGTCTTTTTTCTCCATACTGCAAATAGACTTCTCCCAAAGACTGTACGCCAAACTGTTGTGCCAATCCTATTGCTTGCTCTGGGTTAATAAATTTGAACTGAAATTGTTCACTATAGCGACGATAATTTTGCAGTAAATTTTCTATTTCCGAGTTCGGGTTGCGATCAAATACTATTACTTCTAAAGGTTGTTCTAACTTAGAAACTATGACCTGAGATTGTTGAGAAAGAGTATAGAGTTTATTTTCCGTAAAATCCCAACGTTTGTCATAACGAATGGCGACCCAATTCAGCAAACCAACTAGGACTAAAACCATAGTGGTTTTGGCGATCGCGCCTGCTCCTGCTTGAGTTGAACGGAGTTGCCAAAACTTATACTTATTTCCCCAAAGCCATAATCCCAAAATCAATAAAATTACACCAGAAATCAACAGAATAATTGGTGCTGGTGACCAGTCTCCAGTAATACTTCCTGCTACTGTCCCTGCAACACACAAGGTAATACCCCAAAAAAATAATAATGTTCTGGTCATAGCAAAAGTGAAATAAGTAAAATGAGTGAGACAACTAAAATAACTAAGTTTTATTTGCGATTTAACCGTAGGGAATCAATAGATTGTGCTGTTAGAAATATACCTAAAAATATGTAGCTAAAAAATAAAATAAAGTCGCTAATATTAACAATGCCTTGAACCAAGTTGCCATAGCTTTCAATCAGGGAGAGATATAGTAATAGTTCTCGTATGGAGCCACTAAAACTATTAGCAATAAATTCCATGATCCACAGCAATAAAACTAAGCCAAAAGTCAAGATGGCAGCTACAATTGTGCTGTTAGTTAAAGAAGAAATAAACATTCCCCAAGATAGTAAACTGGCAATTAATAAAATTAAGCCTAAATGAGCGATAAGAGGAACTGCCAAAGGAAGAGATGGTTCTGCGGCACTAAAGGCGATCGCTTCATAAATTAACACAGGAAGAATCATAAAGCTAAAGAGCATTACTACTGCCAATAACTTTCCTAGGGCGACTGCCCAATTTGTAATCGGAGAAGTGGCTAAAAGTTCTAGAGTTCCACCCTTTCTTTCCTCCGCATAAAGTCCCATAGATAATATCGGCACAATTAGTAAAGATGAAGAACCCAAAATAGCTAAGAAAGAGCTTAAAAATTCGGTAGCGACATCAATTGAACCAATATTTCCTCCTGTTCTTTCACTCAGAGCGATCTGCTGAATAATGCCTTGATTACCAATTAATATTTCAACAAAAAATAAGCCAGAAATAAACCAAAAAACGGCAGCGACAATATACGCCAGAGGAGAGGCAAAATATCCCTGTAATTCTCGTTGTGCGATCGCAATAATGTTAGAAAATATCATCATGAATTTGATCCACCTACTTCACAGATAACAAAGCAATTAGAAAGTTTTTAGTTTTTAGTTCTTAGTTCTTAGCTAGTTGTGAAGTTAACTAAATAAATCCTGTTCGTAAAGATGTTTCACAATCTCCGCGTCCGTCAAATTATATTGTAGGGGGGTAATAGTAATATAGAGTTCTCGTATTGCTTGAACATCCGTCAAAATATGAGGTGGTAAATTACCATCTTCTGGCTGCTCAATATCTTCAACAATTTCCCCTTCCAGCCAATAATAGCTCTTGCCACGGGGGTCAAGTCTTTGTTCAAACTTTTCAATATAGCGGCGTAAACCCTGACGGGTAATGAGCACTCCTGCTATTTTAGAAGACTCGACGGGAGGAACATTAATACTCAATAAAGGTGGTTTCGGATAATTCTTCTCTGCCAACTTTTCTAATAATTTAAGAGCAAAATCCGCCGCAGGCTGAAATTCAACTCCAGAAAAACTGGCTAAACTAAATGCCACACTAGGAATCCCTTCTAACACTCCTTCCATCGCAGCGGAGACTGTCCCCGAATACAAGACATCTGTACCTAAATTAGGGCCATGATTGATTCCAGAATAAACAACATCAGGGCGGTTTTTTAGTACGGCGCTGAGAGCAAACTTCACACAATCAGCAGGAGTCCCAGAACAAGACCAAGCAACCACATTATCATTAAAGACAGAATCAACTTCTTTCGCTCTAATCGGCTGATGAAGGGTAAGTCCATGTCCTGTCGCTGAACGTTCGCGGTCTGGACAAACAACCGTTACCTGATGACCAGCCTGGGCGAGAGTATCGGCTAAAGTCCGAACTCCCAAAGCAAAAATACCATCATCATTGCTAATTAAAATATTGCTCATCAATTATCCACTAAATTGAAGTTAGTCATTGCTACAAACCATAGCAGAAAAAAGCTTGAAGACACTTTACAAGACCCAAAAGCTTTAGCCCCATGCACTAAAGTAAGTCCTGAGGAGCTTGATAATTTAATGGAAATCCTGATCCCAAATACTTAGGTAAATATGCTCTTGGGGATTGCGCTGCACTAACCCTTTTAAACCCTTAAGGTCAAATTCCTGTAGATTACTAGTTTTAAAATAGATCTGATTAATCTGATGTTCTACTTTTGCTGAATATTGTTCTTGCAATAGCTGTTTGGCAGCTTGTTGAATCGATAATAAATCAACGGTACCAGCAAAAGTTATCTCTGCTTGACGAATCCTGGTGGTTTCAATGTCGGTTAAATAGCCCAGGGCAACTTTTTTAGGAATCACATCATCATATAAAAGTGCTTTACTATTTTGCCAATAGCCTCGGCTTTCCATTGTCGGGTTGCCCAAAACATCAGTTATTTTTTCCCGAGGAATGCCAATCGGTGCTGCTAGTATTCTCGAAGTATCAATGGAGTTTTTCTTTGATGAACTATTATCCTCTAAAGATTTTGAGCTACGGGCGATCGCTTTATTTGTCTCTCCTGATTGCTCATAATCATTGTTAGCCAGGAAAGTAAAATCAACATTTGTAAAATCAACATTTAACAGTAAAAAAGCAATCCCAATCACCCCGATTCCAAAAGAAGATAAGGCCAGAAATATCTTTATTTCTGGAGTCCAATAAGATTTTCGGGGACAATCATCGATTACGGGCTGAGAGATACTCACAAGAGGAGAATGCAATGCTTGCAGCATAGCTTCTGCTGACGAAAAACGTTTACCAATGTCGGGACAGATAGCACGATCAATAACTCGAATCAAATGAATACGACGGTCATATATTTCTTCATGCCATAAAAGTCTTTGAGTTTGAGGATCAAAGGGTAATTCGGCGGGGTTTTTGCCTGTCAGGAGATAAACAGCAGTTAAGCCCAAACTATAGAGATCACTAGCGTAAACTGATTTTCCTTGTTCTTGTTCTGGGGGAATGTATTCCTGTTGGTGAGCCAAAACTAAATTACGTTGATGAGGCTGATTAATTTTTGTTTTTAGTTCCTTTACTCCACCAAAATAAATGGGCACTGGCAAATAACCTTGACGAGATGGACGCAAGATGATGCTACTAGGCTTTAACTGTCGATAAACAATGCCATGGCTATGAATATATTCTAAACAGGATAAAACACTATCTAATATTTGCTCGACCTCTGCTATAGGAAGTGTTCCTTGCTGTTGTACTTTTTGCTTTAAAGTCAAACCATCAATCCACTCTCGAACCAGATAAAAATCCTCTCCGTCTGTAAAATATTCGTATATTCGAGGAATTTGCCGATTTTTGCCACTGAGTTTTTTTAAGATAGATGCTTCTTGATAGAACAAACTTTTAATTTGAGCTGCTTTAGCATTTCCTAATACTGAGCGAAATTTTTTAATGATGTAGCGACGGCGTGGGAACCAGTTTTTATCTCTAGCCAGAAAAGTCTCGCTAAAGATATCTTGTCCGAGAGTTTGTAAAATACAATACTTGTTTTGGATTAATTTACCTTTCATTAAGGTAGCCACAAGTTAAGATGCAATTGATCATAATTGGAATTATAGTCAATTGGAGAAAAAGATTCTATAAAACTGTATACATACTTAAACGAACTTTTACTGTATTCTCAGATGATTATTTAGTAGTTAGAATTCGATAACCAGCATCATAATTTTTTTGTTTTAAAAGATCTCCATATTTCCCTGCCCAAATACCATGGTCAATATCCCTGGCTAATCGCTTTAAGCCTATCTTCAAATCATTTTCAGGCATTTTAGCAAAAGTAGAGATACCGTTACGTACTTGAGCGTCTAAATAAATTTCTGGTTGACACCAACCCGATGCAGCAAATAAATCGCTTAAATTGGTAGGCAATAAAAATGGAATTATCTCTACCTCTTTTTGCGTAATTTGACTAATAGTCTCCGCTATTGTTTGAGTACTAGGAAAAGTATCTAAAGTATCGCCAATAAAGTAAGGAAAATAATCAGTTAACCAAAAATCACTAATCTTACTTTGCTCAAAAGCAAAAACGACGATCTTACCTGTTAGGGAAATACGAGCCATTTCTTGAATTCCCCGCTTAATATCATCAAAGTGATGCATTGATAACATTGCCACTACCCCATCCACTGCATCATCAGATAAAGGAATTTTTTCGGCAGCAGCAATGAGCCAACTAACCTTTGGGTGGGGTTTTAGCTGGCTTTGCATAACTTCCGCAGGCTCGATCGCAATTACTTGATATCCTAAATCAGCGATTGCATTACTATAGTTTCCTGTCCCTGCACCAACATCAGCAATAGTACTTCCTTCGGGTAAGTCTAGTAAGTTAAGCAACTGTTGAACAATCCTGAAATCGCTCTGGCGAGTGGCATTATAATCTTTCCCAATAGAATTATATAAGGTCATGATTGTTTAAAAGAGCGATCATCTTTAACTGATGTTACACAAATTGACGATAAATCGATAGTTTTAAGAATATAAATAAGCCCTTTCTCCTTTCCCTTTTCCCCTTTCGCAATCTGACGCGAAGCTAATCCTTTAGGACAACAGATTAATTTGTTTGTTAGGAGCTCCATAACACCTATTGTTCGGAAAATCTGTAAATATTGATAGTATTTTGATTAATTACTGAGCAAGATATTGTAAAAATAAAACTAATTCCAGCCGAAGCGAGTTGTTTACTGATTAAATTCGGCATTTAAACTCAACAACATTCAAAATAAGAATTAAAACTACCGTATTAATACATAAAAAAATAACAGCTTATCTAGCACTTTACCAAAAAATTATTTATGCTGAAGAATTTACGAATATTGATGATTTATTGATGGTGTCAGCAGTATGCTGAATAAAGGGAAACTTAGCTAAGGTAAAAGTCTTACTTTAATTTATACCAACTTTATAATTGTTATAAGTTTTAAGCTGCTCTTGGCTATTTTAGACACTCTACTAATCAAGCTAGTTCCAATAAATAAAAAATAAAGGTATTATACCCGTAAGCCAGATTACAGTTTCTAAGCCTGAAAATTTTTCATCCTTATATTTAGTACATTATCAATAGATTAAGATCGTTATGAGCAGAAAAGAGCCAGTCGTTGCCATAGGATTAGATGCAGCAGATCCTAAGCTAATGGAAAAGTGGATGTCTCAAGGTCATTTACCCAATATTAGCCAAATAAGTCAACAGGGGATTTATAGTCGTCTCCATAATTCTGTCAATTATCACAGCGATTCGGCTGAATTTTCGTCCACCGAGCCACTGTGGGTGATGATGGCTACAGGATGTTTACCAGACAAGACGGGCTTCTGGGATACTGTCACTTACGAACCAGAAACTTATAAAGTTGGTTGTGATGCTGTTTACGGTGGCTACGACTACCAAGAATATAAGCCATTTTATGCCTTGGGTAGTGAATATCGGGTTGCCGCTTTTGATGTCCCAGTTACCAGGGTTTGTCCTGGAGTGGAAGGAGTTCAGATTACGGGCTGGGGTGGTCATCATCCCTTCTATCCCAGTGAATCCCAACCAGTAGACTTACTGCCGAAAGTAATTGAGCAATATGGAAAAAACCCCGTATATCGTAAAGATAACGGCATTTGGTGGGATAAAAACTATTTCCAATGGGTAACCGAGTCGGTGGAGAAGAGTGTTGCTTCGCGAGCCAAAATTTGCTGTGATATACTCCGCGATGGTCCTTGGGATCTATTTATGGCAGGTTTTGGCGAAACTCATACCTTAGGTCATGACCTTTATAACTTAAGTCAACCAGATCATCCTCTCTATGAATACACCAATAAAATAGATAGCTTGGGCGATCCCATGCTCCAAGGATATCAGCAGGTAGATCAGGCTATTGGCAAAATTATCGCAGCGGCTCCAGATAACGCTCATGTTTTACTATTTGCCGTTCATGGCATGGGAGCAAATCATACAGACTTATTAAGTATGATGATGTTACCAGAAGTGTTATACCGCATTAATTTTCCAGGTAAAGCGGCTCTGGGACGGGGAGATGTCAAGCAACCTGCTCCTCCTGTGATTACGAGAAATATTCGAGGTGGTTGGTCAGCCGAAGTCTGGCGACAGGTGTATGAAGCAAACCCGATCAAAAAATTCTGGGAAACCTGGACTCATAAAAAGTTTTTACATGGCTCGAAAAACGGTTTACTTTCTCCCTATCCATTATTAGACAATAATGTAGAACTAGGTTGGATGCCTGCCGTTTGGTACAGTCCTTTATGGTCAACGATGAAAGCTTTTGCTTTACCCGCCTATGCCGATGGTCATATCCGAATCAATCTTAAAGGGCGAGATCGTCATGGAATTGTTGAACCTCAAGAGTATGATAATGTATGTACAGAAATTATTGATGTTCTCCAAGGTCTTAAAGATGCTAGAAGTGGAGAGCTATTAGTCAAAAAAGTGATTCGTACTCGCAAATCTCCTTTGGACTCAGACCCCAAATTACCTGATCCCGATTTAGTAGTAATTTGGAAAACGATTGCCACTGATTTAATTGACAGTCCAGATATTGGACGCATTGGCCCTATTACCTATAATCGTCCAGGTGGTCATCGTGAAAACGGATTTTTAATGGCAAAAGGACCGAGAATTAGTCCAGACAGTAGCTTTGCCGACGGTAGAGCTGTCGATGTTGGCGCAACTATCTTGGATCTGATGGGAGCCGATATTCCCCCTTATTTTGATGGTCAGTCTTTGATTCAACCGTCTTTATCCCTATCCCAAAAAAACTAATAAACATAAACCAGCATTGAGGGTATCTCCATAAAGAACATGAGCATTGAAGTATCTGTTATTATTCCTGCTTATAACACTGAGAAGTATATCGCTAAAGCCATTGAATCTGCCTTGGCTCAAACTTTAGCTAATATCGAAGTAATTGTCGTTGACGATTGCTCCACTGATAATACCGTTAAAATAGTTGAAAGCTTCAATGATTCCCGCCTCAAATTATTATTAAATAAGAAAAATATGGGGGCAGGAGGAGCCAGAAATAGAGCAATTGAGGCAGCCCAAGGAAAATGGATTGCAGTCCTCGATTCTGATGATTGGTACGCCCCTCAAAGACTAGAAGTATTGGTTAATTTAGCTGAACAAAAGAACGTTGACTTAATTGCTGATGACTCTTATCTCATTGAAGATGGGGTTAGTACTCCTTGGAGTACAATTATTCATGAAAGTGGGGTCAAAGTTAGCAACCTTCAACAATTTGAAGCTGCCGATTTTATTCTCACAGATATTGAGGGCAGATCAGGTTTGCGTCTAGGTTTTACCAAGCCATTGTTTAGAAGAGAGTTTCTAATTAAGCATCAAATTAGATATGAGGACATTCGAGTAACTCAAGATTTCTGGTTTGATATGCAATGTTTTCTCCATGGTGCAAAATTCTTTTTAGTCCCTGAACCATATTACTTCTATCGATCGCGTCCAGGTTCATTGGTTTCCAGTGACAAGATGAAACGTATGGAAGAAGAATGCATAGCGATCGCACGATTTATGGAAAACAAAGCCTATATTAAGCAGAATCCTCAGGTATTAGCAGCTTTACAACTTAAAATGAGAGAAACTCGTATTTGGCTTGATTACTATTTGGTTGTTGAACCATTAAAGCAAGGCAAGATACTGATTTGTTTACAAAGAATTTTCTCTAATCCAGCGGTAATCAATCACTTTATTTCCAATATACCCAAGTTAATTGCTCGCCGTTGGCATAGTTTGCGAATGAGTCAACAAAATAACTATCAAAAAGACATGTTTAAAGTTTAATTGAAAATTATATATTAACAGAGTGTCGGACAGAATTCCCTTTTATTTCTGTGCCAGATAAATTAACTATGCCTTTTTTAAGCCAAGTTTTGCTAATTGCCTGAATTGTATAGGTTAATAAATTTTTCCCTTTAGTTTTCTGTTTATATCTTGACAATTTTGGTCTACCAGTAAAGCTATTAGAATTCTTTTTGTACGCCTTGACCGCAGCAAAAAATGATATGGGTCGCGGTATCCTTTAGGGTTTCCAGTTCTTGTCTAATAGTTTTAATACTTGCTGTGATACGTTTGCTGGTAGAGCTTGATAATCTGGTGTTTTTTTTACTAAATGACATAGCTTATTGTAGCCAACATAAATCTTATCAAATATGAACGACTGACGTACTTGATAGTTTGCATAATTGTAAAGATTTTTAGAACAAAAAGATCAAGCATCAATCTGTTTCTAGAGAGGATTATTTTGCTTTACTATATGTTTTGCAACATGCCTCATTTTCTTGCTCTAATTACATTTAATAACCAACTTTATTGTCTCATATTCAGATAACCTATTATTTGATATATTTGATTATATATTAAGTTTATATGACTATAGTTTTCGTTGAATGTTAATAATACCTGTATACCTGTTATCCTGATGAAACGATACGGCAGTAAGTAAATCTCTTTTATGGCTAATTTTTTATTGGAAGTAGGGACAGAAGAATTACCCGCAAACTTCGTTAGTAGTGCGATCGCGCAATGGCAAACTAAAATACCAAGTAGCTTGTCTTCAGAGTTTTTGCACCCCGCCACGATTGAATATTATGCTACTCCTCGCCGTTTAGCAGTATTAATTAGAGATATTCCACTTCAACAAGAGGATCGGGACGAAGAGGTTAAAGGTCCTCCAGTCAGAGCCGCATTTAAGGATGGTCAACCCACGAAAGCAGCAGAAGGTTTTGCTCGTAAACAAGGGGTAAGTCTGGGGGATTTAGAAATTCGGGATACTCCTAAAGGTGAATTTGTCTTTATCCAGAAACAGATCAAGGGTCGTTTAACGACAGAGATTTTACAGGAGTTATGCCCCCAGTGGATTACTGGTTTGGAAGGTAAACGGTTTATGCGTTGGGGAGATGGAGATTTTCGGTTTCCTCGTCCCATTCGTTGGCTAGTGGCACTATGGGATAGGGAGATATTGCCTCTGGAATTAATTAATGGCTCAGAAAGTATTAAAAGCGATCGCACTTCTCGCGGACATCGTGTTTTACATCCTGAGATAGTGACCATTGCTCAACCTACAGACTATGTAGAGACAATGGAGAGTGCTTCTGTAGAAGTTGATTCCACCGTTAGAAGAGAGAAGATTACAGCAGGAATCTTAGCTGAAGCCAGTAGTATCAATGGCAAAGCAGAGATCTATCCTGATTTACTAGATGAAGTGGTAGATTTAGTTGAATATCCCACCGCAGTCACAGGTAAGTTTGAAGCAGATTTTCTGAGGCTACCAACAGAGGTGATTACCACTGTTATGGTGAGTCATCAGCGTTATTTTCCTGTGCATCAACAGGGTGGCGATAATACTTTGTTGCCTAACTTTATTACTATTTCTAATGGCGACCCCAAGAAGAAAAATGTCATCGCCGAAGGAAACGGTAGGGTAATTCGTGCCAGGTTAGCAGACGCTCAATTCTTTTATCAAGCAGATTGTGATGAGCATCTTGATACTTATCTTCCTCAATTGGAAACCGTTACTTTTCAGGAAGATTTAGGCTCAATGCGGGATAAGGTTGATCGCATTATTGATGCCGCTAAAACTATTGCCGAACAGCTTAAGGTCTCAGAATCACAGCAGGATGAGATTGAGAGTACTGCCCTACTTTGCAAGGCAGATCTAGTTACCCAAATGGTTGCTGAATTTCCTGAATTACAGGGTGTTATGGGAGAAAAATACGCGGTAGTGAGTGGGGAATCGACCACAGTAGCTAAAGGTATTTTTGAACATTATTTACCCAGAGGCGCAGATGATCTGATGCCGAAGACTTTGAATGGTCAGGTAGTGGGTTTAGCTGACCGCTTGGACACTTTAGTGGGGATCTTTGGCATCGGATTGATTCCCACTGGTTCATCTGATCCTTTTGCTCTCCGACGGGCAGCAAATGGAGTGGTAAATATTACCTGGGAGAGTAATTTAGCAATTAATTTAAGTGATTTACTTCATCAGTGTGTAGAAGATTTTGTTTCGGCACATTCTGATCTCTCGTCTCCCATCGCAGCTTTAGAAGAGTTCTTTATTCAGCGCATCAGAACTTTGTTGCAAGATGAAAAAGATATTGATTATGATCTGGTGAATGCTGTTGTCGGAGATAACGATTCTGAATACACTCAAAGAGCTTTAGAAGATTTATTAGATATTCGCGATCGCGCTTTATTTCTACAAGCAACCCGCGACAACGGCAAACTAAATGAAATCTACGAAACAATTAATCGTTCGGCACGTTTGGCAACTAAGGGAGAATTGGATACTCAAGCCTTAGATCCTCAAGGTTTAGTAAATCCTGAATTGTTTGAGGAGTCTTCTGAGAGGGAATTTTATCAAGCACTAGTAGAATTGTTACCCCAAACTGAAGCATCTCAACAGGAGCGTAATTATCAGTCGTTAATTGATGGTTTAACCAAAATTGCCCCTGTGGTTAGTAACTTTTTTGATGGCGAAAATAGCGTCCTGGTAATGGCGGAAAATCCTGATGTGAAACGCAATCGCTTAAATCTTCTGGGGTTACTGCGGAATCATGCCAGGGTGTTAGCTGATTTTGAGGCGATCGTTAAGGGATGAGTAATGAGTAATGAGTAAGAAGTAATGAGTGATGAACAAGCGATCGTGAAACCAAGACCTTTAAAGCAGGTGATTTTATATTCTGGATTTAGTTTCCTTGCTTATTACGGATATTACAAGTGGATGATTCAAGATGAATTACGTCGTTATGATGGTCGTAGTTGGTCTGGTGCGTTTTGCCTGATTCCTTTTTTTGTTGGTGTTTTGTTACCGCAAATTCTGTGGCGATTAGACCCTGATGTCGATCCTTGGTTTGGCTGGTTTTCAATCTTGGGACTAGGTTGGATTTACTATGCTCAATTCCGCCTCTATCGTACTGTCAATCAAATGTACCGCGATGAAGGATTAGAAGCCCCTCTGACAATCTGGTGGATGTTAATACCAGGGTTGAATATTTGGGTTGGTTTTCAACAGATTCATTTTTTGAGTGAGTATTGGCAAAGAAAACAAGTAATAAGCAATTAAGACTGAAGCTATATCTGAGACAAAGCTTACCAACATCGGAATACTTGATCATTATGTATATTAATACTACTCAAGCAGCGTTACTTTTAGAAATTTCTTCCCGTAGATTGCGTCAACTCTTACAACAAGAAAGAGTTAAGGGCGCTTATAAATCTGGAAAATATTGGCTAATTCCGCTATACAATGGTTTGCCCCAAATAATTAAAGCCAAACGAGGACAGGCGGGAACCTGGAAAATAGGGAAGCAACCAAAAAAGACGATTGTTCATATTAATAGCAATACAATCAAGCAGAATATCAAGAAAAAGCGATCGCATCGAGAGCCCGTTATTGCCATCAAAGGAACGCAAAAAAGCTACGTACATTCCTTAGAAATCCCTGCTCCTTGTCGGATTGTTTACGAGCCAGACAAACCGTTAGCCGTCTTGGTGCGCGTTCCCTTGCGTCTTACGCCGACGCGGGGTCGCACCGCTGCGGTGCAAGAGTGTGGATCGAAGTCTTAAATTGGGATCTGGAACTAATTGCTAGTTAATATGGGCGTTGTTGCTTGATATCCTCCTGGCACACAAAGCTTATAGCTATTGACTGTGCAAAATAAAGTTGCCTGGGGTCATTTGTAACAAGTTAAGAGTCTACGTTATTTGTCAAATCGTTTTTAGCTATAAGCCAATAGCTTTTAAGACATTCATCTCTAACTTTATTGCAGAAAGAGAGATCGCTTTGAATTTGATCTCTATTTGTATATAGTGCT
>CALLPS010000092.1 GCA_938015355.1 uncultured Pleurocapsa sp. | reverse complement strand
ATAGCTCCTCTATTTCCATTTTTCTTTTCAGAGGCATCTGCATTGGTTTGGTCTCGGCTTGGGGTAATTCAATCAATTCTTTTTCTTTCTGTTTCACTTCTTTTGGTAACAAGACTGGTAAAGGCTCTTGTTCATCTTGCCAATAGCTAGCTACAGGTAGAGTATGTTCCAAATCTTCTAGCAATCTAGGAATAATCATCACCGCATGTAATTCCCCAATGCGCTCTGCTTCCTGCATTCCCGCATCAATTGCGATCGCTACATTTGCCACCGATCCCCGAATAATGGCAGTACATAAGCCATCACCAATCTTTTCATAGGAAGCTAACTGAACATCAGCAGATTTGAGCATCGCATCGGCTCCACCTACCATGGCGGGAAAACCTCTAGTTTCTAGTAACCCAATAGAACGATTGCTAAGGCGACTATAGCCCCTTCTTTTCTGAGTTAATTCAATTAACTGACTCCCAATGGGAAAAATTGCTTCTAAGTTGGGCATGGGACGGGCAATTACCAGTTTAGATACCAACTGACCAAACTTCTCGGCAGTTTTCGCCCCTTCTTCCACAGCTAACCTCACATCGGCAATGTTGCCCCTAACTACAGCGGTACAATACCCGTTGCCAATTTTTTCGTAACCTACCATCGTCACTTCTGCTGACTTGAGCATCATATCTGCCGTCCCCACAATTGCAGGAAAGCTTTTGGTTGAAACCAAACCTAGAGCGCTATCTTTGAAAGGATGCTCTATAGCATAGCTTGGTGCTTGATTAACTTTGCCTAATGGTGTCCTTCTGCGTTCGATGTTAGACATTAAGTTTCTCTTTCCTTTACAAGTGTGCCTCGATTAGCAGGCATTTATTTCTTTATAGGTACTGTAGTCACCGTTACACCGCCGTAAAACAATGGTGTCTGCGGTGACCGCATTCCGCGGTCAGAAAAATGAATTACAGTGCCAGTTCTAGTTTAGCCGATCACCTTGGAAGCAAACTATAACTGAAGGTTTAAATCTAAAATGCTTAACATTAGTTAAAATTATAATTAGCGATCGCTCTTGTCAAACCTTCTAATGTATATTCTCTTGCTTCTAGATCAATTCTACCTAGTAATTCTCGACAGGTGATTGATGTTTGCGGTCCAATTGATGCCAGACAAACCTGAGCTAAAATTTTGTCGATGGTATTTACATCGGATTGCTGCTGTAACAATGTATAGAAATTCTTGACTGTTTTAGAACTAGCAAAGGTGATAATATCAATTTGCTGTTGTTTTAATGCTTGCCAAGCCTTCTGATCGACATGTTCGGGGCATTGAGATTGATATGCTGCCACTTCCACTACCGAAGCCCCTTGATTAGTTAATTCTTTAACTAAGATTGCTCTGCCTCCAGTTTCCACCCGAGGAAATAACAGTTTTTGTCCCGATAAGTTTTCTGGGAAGTTAGCTATTAAAGAATCTGCCACATAATTGGGCGGAATATAGTCAGGATTAAGCTGTTTAGTTTTTAACACCGCAGCCGTTTTTCTTCCCACCACGGCAATTTTAATTTTACCTAAAGCACGGGCATCGTAACCTAATGTGGCAAAGCGCTCAAAGAAATAATTAACAGCATTGGCAGAAGTCAGAATTAACCACTGAAATTGAGCGATATTGGCGATCGCTTGATCTAAATCTGTCCAACTAGAAGGGGGAGTAATCCTCAATGCGGGCATCTCGACGACGGTTGCTCCCTGTCGCTGCAAAAGGGTCGTAAATTTACTTGATTGTTCTGCGGCGCGAGTCACTAAAATAGTTTTACCAGCCAAAGGGAGAGAATTATCTGGATGGGAATTCTGATTACTAAGCTGCACAACCTTACCAATAACAATGACTGCGGGAGAAAGAGATATTTCTGCCGTTATTTCTACTATATCGGTTAACGTGCCCTGAAAAATCTGTTGTCGTGGTCTACCACAGTGGCGGATAATGGCAATAGATTCATTTTGCGACCTTCCATTATTAATTAAACTCTCCACAATCTGCGGTAAAGATCGTCCTCCCATCAGAATTACTAAGGTATCAATACGAGATAAAGCCAGCCAATCTAACTCTTGTGGCTGATGTCCGCTAACTACGACAAAACAACGACTTAAATTTTTATCAGTTAAAGGAATTCCTGCTAGTAAGGGAGCCGCTAACACTGAAGAGATCCCAGGTACTAACTCAAAATTACATTGTGCTTGTCTAAGAGCAGCAATTTCCTCATTGGCGCGCCCAAAGACAAAAGGATCACCACTTTTTAATCTAACTATTTGCTTGCCTTGTAAACAATATGCCACCAATAACTGATTTATTTCTGCCTGAGAAGTACTGACTTGTCCCCCCCGTTTCCCGACACAGATTGTCAGACAGTTTTCGGGAGCTAGTTTTAGTAATGCTTCGTCTACTAGGGCATCGTAAATTAAAACTTCCGCAATATTAACTAATTGCTGCCCTCTAACGGTTAAATACTCTTCCTTACCAACCCCTGCCCCAACTAAATAAACTTTTCCTTGCTTAATCATGAACTATATCCCAGCTTAAAACTCTAACAGTTAACAGCTAATGCCCATTGGTGACAAGTTACCCTAAAGGGCTTGCACTCGAATGGGTGTAACGCTTCGCAGAAGAGTCTACACTGTTTGTCAACAGCATGATTGGACGTGGCAAACTAAATTCGCCGTCCCTCACGCTAAAACTGTTTTTAACTATAAGCTCTAAGATTTAAGCTTTAGAAAATTTTCAAGCTAATTTTATTGTGCAAAGCGATCTCCGATATGAATGCTTCTTGAATCTATATCTAGCGCTAACTAAAATAGAAGAAACTATATGTAGTAGTTGACTAAAAACAAATTAGCTTAAATTGTCACGGTTGGCTAATGCTCTTGATCATAGTAAACTTCTAGCATTAAAGTGGACAATTCAAACTTAGAGCTTGGCACGACTCGGTATATGCTAAGTTCAAGTTAATTATAAGAAAATACTGTGACAAGGTTCGAGTTCATAGTCGATGGGCCTCCTGTATCACAACAGACTCGTAGGCGAAAGCGTCTCAAAGCATGGAAGGAAAATGTAAGGCGAGAGGCTGAAAAATATTGGACATCAAAGCAGAAAACAGCTACAGGGTTAGTTATGCTACAAATAACCTATTTTTATGATTCTATTGCCATTGATGTAGATAACATCATCAAGCCAATTCAAGATGCCATTATTGGATTAGCCTATGTTGATGATAATCAAATAAGTGATGTTTTTGTCAGGAAAAGAAATTTGTCAGGTAACTTTAGAATAGAAAATATGACATCAATTCTGGCAGAAGGTTTTGCTCGTGGAAATGAATTTCTACATATCGTTGTAACTGATGCTCCTGACCAAGAGGTACTAACTTAGATGGAAACACCAACTGCAAATTTAGAAAGAGAGCGATTACTTAAACTAGCAGAGGAATATCGCCATAAAGGATATGAAATTTCATTTCATCCCAACCCTGAAGATTTACCTGATTTTCTCAGAAACTATCGCCCTGATATGATTGCTCTTAGAGAAGAGGAGAAAGTAATAATTGAAGTCAAGTCACGCTCATCACTTAACTCTTCCTCGGCACAATATTTACAAAGTTTAGCTCAGGTAATAGAGCAACATCCTGGTTGGAGATTTGAGTTAGTAATGACCAATCCAGAAGATGTTGTATATTCGGCAAAAATTGAAGGTTCTCTTCAAGAGAATGAAATAAAAACAGGGCTAAAAATAGCAAGCCAACTTTTAGAAAAACACCCAGTATCTGCTATTTTATATTCTTGGTCTTTAACGGAAGCAACTTTCCGCCTTGTCGCCGAACAAGAAGTTTTAAGTTTATCAAGATTCACTCCTTCTTATTTAATCAATAAATTAGCAACAGAAGGTATAATTTCTCAATCTGATTATCAGTTATTAATAAGCTCACTTTCTTTACGTAATGCTGTTGCTCATGGTTTTAAAACGACACAAATTACGCAAGATTCTGTTGCTAAGTTAATCAAGATTACAAGGCAATTGTTGAAAAATCTGCACAGTAATGAAAAAGTAGATTAATAATCACATCATCTCTCATTTGCTTTTGATTCCTTAAGTTGAGCCAGTTTTAACTTACGTTCAATGGCAGTATTGTTTGGCTCTAACAACTGACCTTGCTGATAGGCTGTAATTGCTTCATCCCATCGCTGTTGTTGACTTAAAACATCTCCCAGACAATGATAAACCCAAACAGGTGATTCAGATGCTAAGGCGATCGCTTTGTAATAAGTTTGAATTGCTTCATCGTATTTTTTCTGATGCTGCAACGCGTTGGCAAGACCTCGATATATCCATGGTTCATATTGAGGATCAAGCTCCAGGACTTTTTGAAAATTGGAAATTGCCCCTGCCATATCTCCTTGCTGTTTAAGGGTAGTTGCAACAAGAGCATATAGATCTGGATTTTCTGGTTCAATATTTACAGCCTGTTTATATGCCATAGCTGCTTCTTTTAATTTATGATCTCCCTTGAGATTATTACCGACACTAATATAATGTTGGGCAGTTATTTCTAGTTTTTTGGAGATGGCAATACTTTCATGGACAAAATATTGTTCATAGAGTTTATCCGTATTAAACGGGTTTTTAACATTGATATATCCTTGGTCAACTAGCAAATCATTACAACGAAGTCCTTCAACACTTATTGCCAGAATTTGATATTCCTCAAAAGGAAATACACTCAATACTGGTAATTCACTACCTTCTATATCCATTGCTAGATAATGAATTACCTGGGGTGCCTGATATTTTTGTAATAATTTGACTAAAGTTATGGCATCTTTCTTTAGTGCTTGCCCTTGATTAATAATTTTTTGATAGTCGCGTCTGTATTTAAGTATATTGGACTTTATTCCCCCCAACATTGGATGAACCGTTGTTTCATCTCCTTGAAGATAAGTCACTACTCCATCAAAATCAGAAACACATGAGTTATTACAAATACTATGTGGTCTATTTTTGATCAACTCTTGATAGTAATTATTATTAGGTTCAATACAAATCCCAGTCCATTGCAGATGTCTTTCTAGGACATAACAACTGCTGGCATCAATCCCATTACAGGCACCTAGTTCAACGAAATATTTGCCATGTTCTCCAGGGAAAATATGCTCAACAATCCATTGATCATTTTTGGTTTCGTTATTTTTATATTCCATAAATACAGCTCTGAAAAAATTAAATCTCTAAGCTGTAATCAATAGTAAACTTATAAGAGTAGGCACCATCAAAAAAGTGAACTTTTATTTAGGCTGTGCAGTTTGGTCATATAAAGATTGGAAGGGCATTTTATATCCCCCAAAAAGCCAACCCAGGGATTTTTTAAATTTATATAGTCGCCGTTTCACTACCGTTGAAGGCAATACTACTTTCTACGCTATTCCTTCTCCTGAAACAATTGCAAAATGGGTCAGCCAGACTCCCTCAGGGTTTAAATTTTGTCCCAAGTTACATCGACAAATTACTCACCAGGGTTTACTAGTTCCCCGCATTCCTGAAGCCATAAGTTTTTTAGAGAGAATGTCTGGTTTGGGAGATCGCCTGGGGACAACTTTTATTCAATTACCCCCTAGCTATAATCCTGAATATTTGTCGGATTTAACTGAATTTTTACTCGCCTGCACCCATTCGGGCTTGTCTTTGGCTTTAGAAGTGCGTCACTTGGATTGGTTTAAACCCGAACCGAGAGAACAGCTTAATACTTTACTAACTAAGCTTAATATTGTCAAAGTACTATTGGATACTCGCCCCATTTACAATTGCCCTGATGATCCTCAAATTGGTTCCCCTCGTAAAAAACCGCAACTTCCTCTCCAGCAAGAGATTATCGGAGACAAAGGATTTGTTCGTTTTATCAGCCATCCTGAGCAAAAATATAATCAGATTTATCTTGAACAATGGGCTCACTATCTTGATAATTGGCTAAATCAAGGAAAAACTATTTACTTCTTTGTTCATTGTCCCCAAGAAGCACGATCCCCTGATATAGCTAAGTATTTCTATTCCCTAATCTCAGAAAATGATGATAATGCTAATCTTCCTGCTTTACCCTGGAATGACATTGAACCTCAACCAACACAATTAAGCTTATTCTAGATTATCGATTGTTAAGATATGTAATGTTTATTGGCAAGAATGAAATATAAAGTTTTTATTAAGTATATAATGAGATACATAGGAAAAGAGCAGACTCAATTTATTGCGAGATAGCTACTTTTATCCTAACGACTCAATCAAGATATTGCTTAACAGTTCAACTATATTTGGTGTTAGAGGCATTGTTTGGCTGACAATGCTTCTATATTTCTTTCACCACTCACTCTGTTAGGGGAACTAAACGGTAAGAACAGAGCAAATCATTGATTTGAAAAAGCAAAGCATCATTATCCCCAAGCCAGTACTTCATGAAAATTAATAATTGCTCGAACCTTTAAGGAGCCTGGACTGAAGTAATAATAATGCTTGGGTAATTTAATAATGTCTAGTTTTGATCTGGGATCAAATTTAGAATGGGTTTAATAACCATTAAAGAGTTATTAGGAATCAGCTAATTCTCTTTGCAATTTACGACTCAATTAAGTATTGCTTAACGGTTCTATATGGTTGGTGTTAGGGGTGTTGTTTGGCTGACAGCGCTCCTAATTTTTTTTAGATTACCAACTAGAATACAGGTTAGTTGCTAAGACTAGGTTATGTCGTCCGTAAATATACTAGTTTTTGCCGTCATATTAACCATTTAGATTTAAAGCTTTGATAGATTGTCCTCTGGTTATTCTCGTAAGCTTCATTTACTCTTCAGGGAATTTAGCCACAAGCTCGGAAACGGAAGTCTGTTCATATTTTTCAAACGGCTGATGTATCCAGGGATTATCGGGTAAGTAGTCAATATAATAATCGGGTATTTCTACTGAGGTATTTTTGTACCAAATTACCGCAGTACGGATTTCAAGTATATTTTGATGGTAGTGAGTCTTGAGCCAGTTAATAGATTCTTTAAGGCTAATCCCCGAATCTACTAAGTCATCCACCAGTAGAATGCGACTTCCTAAAGGCTGGATCGTAGATAGATATTCAGAAAACTTAATTTCGCCACGCTCCTGATTATTTTTTCCTTTATAAGAAGCAGTAGATAAAATAGCCAGTGGTTTGTCATATAGACGACATAGAATATCTCCTACCCTCAAGCCTCCTTTTGCTAGACAGACGATATGATCAAACTGCCAATTAGACTGATAAATTTTGACAGCTAAGTTTTCAACTTTATGATGATAATCTGACCAAGAGAAATATAAATCTGTCATATAGCAATTTTCTATTATCTGAGGTATACATTGATGTGGTTAGAGACGAGGAGATTTAAAGTTTTTTGGCTTGTTTAAGATCTTTAAGATCCATACTGCATAAGATTGAAAACCACCATAAATAAATCTGCCATAAAAATAGGAAATTTAAAAAATTGGATATTAGTGAAAAGTCGATAGATCAAGAAAAGCTTAACTTTACCACTAAACTGGCATATGGTTCAGGAGATATGGGACCAGCAATTACAGCAAATATTTTAGTATTTTTCCTACTATATTTTTTTACTAATGTGGCGGGATTACCTGCGGGGATGGCGGGGAGTATTTTAGCAATTGGGAAAATTGGGGATGCGATTAACGATCCCATTGCTGGCATTTTGAGCGATCGCACTCGCACTCGTTGGGGAAGGAGGATTCCCTGGATGCTATTTGGGGCGATTCCTTTTGGTATTTTCTTCTGGCTGCAATGGATAGTACCCAGCTTTAGTGCCGATCCCAATATTAATAAGTGGAGCTTGTTTACCTATTACATCATCGTTGCGACTTTATTTAATTTAGCTTACACCGCAGTAAATTTACCCTATACCGCATTAACTCCAGAATTAACCCAAGACTATAACGAACGCACTAACCTTAATAGTTTTCGCTTTGCCTTTTCCATTGGCGGAAGTATTCTTTCTTTAATTCTGGCAACAGTTATTTTTCAGGCTTATCCTGATAACCCCAAACAGCAGTATATAGTCCTCGGAACAGTTTCCAGTTTAATTTCGATCGTAGCGTTGCTGTGGTGTACATTTCGCATCCAAGAGCGAGGGGCATCGCCACTGCTGCCACAGGGAGGGAAAAAAATACTCGGTTTTGTGTTGACTGCGGTAGGAGCATTAGGAATAGCCTATGGGATTAGTCAACTGTTTAGCAACCAAGGGGGAATTAGCATTCCAGGAATTGTCGCTATTTTATTTGGACTACAGTTGATTGGCTTTGGCTTGACTCTTGTTTTTGCTAAAACCGAATCCCATTTAAATAGCATTGAGGCAATTGAAGCGAGAAATATTGCTAGCAATGTTCCTTCTGTGCCGATTAAAGAACAACTGAAGATTGCCTTTGCCAATAAAGCTTTTTTGTATGTCATTGGCATTTACCTTTGTTCGTGGCTGGGAGTACAGTTAACTGCTTCGATCTTGATTTACTATGTAGTTAGCTGGATGGGCATGGATGAGGCTGCTTTTCCCACAGTTGCGATCGCCGTTCAAGGAACAGCCTTAGTGATGTTATTTTTCTGGAAGTTTGTCAGTGTCAAGCTGGGAAAAAAAACCGTCTACTACCTGGGAATGGCGGTGTGGATTGTTGCTCAAGGGGCGTTGTTTCTGATTCAACCAGGACAAATTAGTCTGCTCTATTTAGGTGCGGTCATGGCTGGGTTTGGTGTCTCTGTGGCGTATTTAATTCCTTGGTCTATGATTCCCGATGTGATTGAATTGGATGAGTTGAATACTGGTCAAAGACGGGAAGGGATTTTTTATAGCTTTATGGTCTTGCTACAAAAGCTGGGATTGGCTTTAGCATTGTTTTTGGTCGGTCAAGCCTTAGAATTCTCTGGTTTTATCGCCCGAGTTCCAGGAGAAGCCATTCCTGTACAGCCAGAAAGTGCCTTACTAGCGATCCGAATTGCGATCGCGCCTTTGCCCACAATATTTCTAATTATCGGTTTAGTTTTGACTTATTTCTATCCCATTACCAAAGAAGTCCACGCCAACATTCGCTTGCAACTACAA
>CALLPS010000091.1 GCA_938015355.1 uncultured Pleurocapsa sp. | reverse complement strand
AATGATGGCTAAGGCTAAAATCAGCAGAGCGATACTCTCGGTAATTATTTTGAAAAGAATTGCTGTCTCTAGAAGTAATCCTTCTGCTAGATGATTAAATCCTCCAATTAAACTGTCTTTTTCTCTGACAGTGCCCGAAATGGCGAGGGTTAAATATTGAAAAAACATAATATTTGAACAGTTATAGATATAGATTACTTTAGTGAAGATGTATCCTACTAGCTAATTATTAAATATTGATGAGGAGACTGGGGAGATGGGGAGATGGGGAGACATTTGGTGAAATCCCGATCAATAACTTCTATGAACAGGATTTAGCATTTAGATCCCATAAACAATATTGCTTGCTTAGTCTCGCATTTATCCAAAGACATTATTTTCTGTTAGATAAATTAGATAAAGATGTACAATCATCTCCTATGAATAAACTAAATTGAGACAAAAAACTAAATCGATAACGCAACTATGTCTGCATCACCACCAACTGATTTAACTCTAGATAAAGCCTTAGAAATCTTGAAGTCATACGATTGCGCTAGAGTAACAACTACTAAGCCGTTGGCGCAACCAGAAGAACTACGTAATAGTTTGCTGTTGGTAACAAGTCTATCGTCATCACAAAATTTAGGAATTTGTGCCGATAATTCTCAGCAAGGCTTGATTACCCTCGGTAGTTATTTAGCGGCTTTAGGTTATTCCAGTAATTTTGAGCAAGAGAATGTTGATCAAAGTTCCGAACCAGTTTATCTAAAATTTTCTACTCAGAAAATGTCTTATTATTCAAGTGAATATACAGGGGAATATCGAGGTGTTCTGATTGCTTGTCAAAGTGAAGATGACTTAATTGCGGGAACCTATGGTCATTTTCCTCTGGATTTGTTTATGAAGAATTAGCAACTATTTTGTTGTAGACTCAACTAAAGCAATGCATTCAATCTCCACTAAGACATCTTTTGGCAAGCGAGAAACTTCAACACAGGCACGGGCGGGGGCAGTCTCTTCCTCAAAGTATTGAGCGTAGACTTGATTCATGGGAGCAAAATTAGCTAGATCAGTGAGAAAAACACTAGTTTTAACCACATTGTTCCAGTTTGTTCCTGCTGCGGTCAGAATTGCTTCTAGATTAGTCATAACCTGCTTCGTTTGCGCCGATATATCTCCTGACCCAATAATCTTGCCTGACTGGGGATCTAGGGGAATTTGCCCTGCAACAAAGAGCATTTGACCAGAAGTTGCGATCGCTTGATTATAAGGTCCTACAGGGGCGGGGGCTTTGTCGGTACGAATAACTTTTTTAGACATGAGAACTGAAGATTAATCCTAAAATTAATAGTAATGAGCTTGAAAGATAGAGGTTAATGGCAATAAACTTGCTATTACTCACTTTCTCAGGAATATCATGATTTTGGTTAACGTGACTAACCAGATGATAAGCAAAGGGCATACTGCCAAAAAAGAGCAAGCTGAGAGGGGGTAAAATTTTCGCCACAATGAAAATTGCCGTCAGTAGATAAATACTAGCGGTGGCTATCCCTAAAACCTTAGCACCATTAGCTGTTCCTAATCTGACAATGGGCGATCGCTTTCCTGCCGCCAAATCATCTTCTACTTGATGAAAATGGGAACAAAAGAGAATAATTGAGGTGCTAATACCAATGATGGTGGAAATAGCGAGATTATCCGCCGAAAAAGTTTGAGTTTGACTATAGTAGGCTGCGGAAACCGCCCCTGGGCCAAAAGTGAAGAAGCAAATTATTTCCCCTAAGCCTAAGTATCCTAAACGAAACGGAGGACCTTGGTAAGTGTAGCCCAGAAAACAGCAGAGTAGCACCAAGCCCAGTACTGTTAAATCTTGTTGCCACCAAGCTAATGCTAGAATCCCCCCAATGCCGATAGTAAGACAGAGATTAGCACCCCAGAATACCAAAGATTTATTTCCAGTGAGGTTGACTACTGAGTGGGCTTTGTTAACATCAATACCTGTCTCCGAATCAAAAACATCATTGCTGAGGTTTAACCAGGCGATAATTAAAATTGCCGCACCGATGAAAATCAGAAAACTAGGAGCATTAAACGAACGAGTTTGGGCAAAAGCAACTGCTGTCCCTACTGCAAGAGGTGCGATCGCTACACTGTATATTGGCGGTTTAATCGCAGCTAGCCATAGCCGATGATTTTTCTGGGTTACTTGCTTGGTTGTCATAGAAGTCTAGTACTAGCGGTAGCAGTGATGGCTATTCCGCTTTGTGAGGGACAATATTTAGTACCCTATCAGTAACAGTCTCTTCTGTTTCCTTAGTTTCATGAAAGTTTAACTTTGAGCGGAGTTACTATTAAAAATATTTCTCAATAAAATCAATTACATTAAGTGGTCTGAGATAGCAAAAAAGAAGACGATAATCTTTGTTAAATAACTCTTACGGTGGCTATTCTTGTCGATGATGGATGCTATTAAAGATAATCGTATTAACGGAAACTTGCCCTTTGCCGATAAAATTCACTCTGGTTCTATGGTGAGTTTACTGTTAGGACTATTGCAGACAGTAGCTTATAATAAAAATCATAAAATATCTTTTCTAGTAGTTATTTATTAAATAAACAAATAATTTTAATGTTCTACAAAGTGTAAGACAGCATTCAAAGCTTAAGACAGCATTCAAAGACGATAAGTCTCCCTCAGGGAAACTTCCAACTTGGGCTGTGTAACCTTCACTGCACCGTTAATTTCTCGCATTCAGTTTTTCTGCCTAAACTTTTTGGGTAATGACACAATCTAAAAGCTCTATGTCCTTTGCAACTCAATCTAGTAATTTAATTTTAGATAGTAATATTGATACAGAACTAAATAATTTTTGGCATAATAAGCAACTCAGTTTTGCCGTAACCGAAGATACCGAGATTATTAGTTTTTCTTGTCAAATTCCTAGTGTTGATCCCCTTGCTTGTCTACAAAAATTCAGTGATAGCCATACCTTAAACTTTTATTGGGAGAATTGTAGTAAACAAGAAGCCGTTGCAGCTTGGGGCATTACTAAGAGTAGTTATGCCGAATCTGGTTCCAGGTTTTCGTTTGCCCAGAAATTTATCCAAAACTGTTTTAAACAAATTACTCGGGAGGGAGCCAACACCTCCGCAATTAGTAAACCAGGAGTTTTTTGCGGGTTTACTTTTTTTTCCGAGGTTAAAGAATCAGAACCATTTCGTTCTGGGACACTATTTTTACCTCGGTTTCAGATAGTCAAGAAGAACAAAAGTTGCTACTTAATTGTAAATTTCCCTTTGAATCAAGGACAGAATAAAAGTTCTCTACTCCAGCAAATTAAGCTGAAAGCAACTAGTGTTGATTGGTCTGAAGTAGAACAAATAAATGTCTCTGGAAACAATAGTTTATTATCAATAGATCGGGAACAATCCCAAGATCCCGATTACTTTAAATCGGTGGTTCAATCAGCTTTAGATTCCATCGACAAGGGTGAGCTTAGTAAAATCGTCATTGCCCATACTACAGAAATACGTTCAGCAATTCCGTTTGATGTTATCAAATCTTTAGCTAATTTGCGATCGCTTCATCCAGATTGCTACATCTTCGCGACTAGTAATGGTGAGGGACAGTACTTTATGGGAGCAAGTCCAGAGCGTTTACTTAGTGTCCAAAACCAGCAGTTAGTGACAGATGCGTTGGCGGGATCTGCTCCCAGAGGAGCAAACAACACGGAGGATTTACACCTAGCGAATCTGTTACTTAAAAATCGGAAAGAGAAACGGGAACATCATGCCGTTCGAGATTTCATGATTGAGCGTTTAAAGAGTGTTGGTTTAAAAGCCCAGCAGTTGCCCTTACAGTTGCTCAAACTGTCGAATATTCAACATCTGTGGACTCCGATTTATGCCCATCTCCCCGCAGATATCCAACCTTTAGAAATTATTGAATTGCTTCATCCAACTCCTGCTGTAGCAGGGGTTTCGACGAATACTGCTTGTGAAAAAATTCGTTACTACGAAAAGTTAGACCGTTCCCTGTATGCGGCACCCCTAGGATGGGTAGACTATGACGGTAATTGCGAATTCATCGTCGGTATCCGTTCGGCGTTAATTGATGGCGATCGCGCTACCCTGTATGCTGGAGCAGGTATAGTTTCGGGTTCTAATCCTGACAGAGAGTTTGACGAAGTACAGCTAAAATTACAGTCTTTACTAAAAGCCCTAGTGTAAATGTGATTACTAACTCCTAAAAGACAAATATAAATAAACGAATCTGTGAGGGCTGGTAACTGGTAACTGATTGAATGATTGACTTTCGTAATGTAAATACCTTGTGGGCATCAGTACTGGTGGAAACCTTGCATCGTTGTGGAGTAACTATGGCAGTGATTTGTCCAGGTTCTCGCTCAACTCCTCTCACAGTAGCATTCGCAAGTCATCGGGCAGTTAAAACTATTCCCATTCTAGATGAACGTTCAGCAGCCTTTTTTGCCTTGGGCAGGGCGAAGAAAACAGGTCTACCCACAGTCTTAGTCTGTACTTCAGGAACGGCAGGAGCCAATTTTTATCCCGCAGTTATCGAAGCAAAGCAAAGCAGTATTCCCCTAATTATTCTCACAGCAGATCGCCCTCCAGAACTACGAAACTGTCATGCAGGACAAACTATTGATCAGGTGAAGCTCTACGGAAATCTTCCTAACTGGCAGTGTGAATTAGCAGTGCCCGAGGCAAATTTAGGCATGTTACATTATCTGCGACAAAACCTAATTCAAGCCTGGCAACAATCATTATCTCCCGCCCCTGGAGTAGTCCATCTGAATATTCCTTTGCGATCGCCATTAGCTCCGATTAAACAACCTTTAGGACAGATTGAATTGCAATTTCCGCCAGATTTCTTTTGTTCGGTAGTTAGTAGCACTCCAACTGTTAATGTGGTGACTCTACCCTGGTCAAGTTGGCAAGGGAAATCAGGTATTATTATTGCTGGTTTAGCTCAACCGAGAGACCCTAAAGCATATTGTCAGGCGATCGCAATTTTATCTCAAGGACTTTCTTTTCCTGTTTTAGCAGAAGCCTTATCCCCCCTAAGAAATTATGCTCAACTTAATCCTTATTTGATTTCTACTTATGATTCAATCCTGCGTCAAGAGGCAACACAGCAGTTAATTCCAGAAGTAGTAATTCAAGTGGGAGAACTCCCTACCAGTAAGCAATTAAGAAACTGGCTCCAAGACATTGATATCAGGCGTTGGATAATTGACGAGAGGGTTGATAACTTCGATCCTCTCCATGGTAAATCGATTCATCTGGGTATTTCTGTGGAACAAGTTGCTCATCAAATGTCCCTCGACCTAAAGCATAGCCCCCAAACCAGTTATTGTCAGCAGTGGTGTGTCCGAGAAACTGCCACTCGAACGGATCTCGATCAAACTCTTGCATCCCTCCATCAAATGTATGAAGGAAAAGCTGCCTGGCTTATTTCTAGTACTCTCCCTCCAGGGACACCAGTTTTTTTAGAATAATTATTTCTCAAAGTGGTAACGAAGACTGAGGAGATTTGGAACTGGTTTCTGTGGTGGGTGTTCACTCTGCTTTCGTGGGCACGACTGGCTTTCCATTGTCTGAAACCAGTACCTTTATCTTGGTGTTGCCTTGGATTGGCTTGCCTCTGCCTATTCCCTTGACCAGCCCGAGGGTCAGAGTTTTATCCGCGCTTTTGGGGGTCGGGAGCATGATGCTCCCGGCCTCTTGCCGTGACTGG